>CAZIJT010000073.1:4692-12489 GCA_964539595.1 uncultured Thiohalophilus sp.
CAGTTATTTCGGTAAGTTTCTCGAAATTCTTTTTGACAGGAAAAATCAAAACGTCCGTCAACCCGAATGGTGATAGTTTTTTCGTCACTGGATGGCTGTGAAGTTACTCCCATATTATTCTCCTGTAATATCTATAAAAACATTTTGTTGAATTATGAAATATAGTTTGAATTTCTGAGGGTGGTTATGTCAGAACATCTCAACTTCCCCCTCATCCATGGATTGTTGTAACACGGCTTTTTCACCTTCCATTTTCCAACGATCAGATAATTGACCTAAGATATCCTGCATTTCATGAAGTGAGTCCTGTATATTCTGATCCGAAATTTCAGCACCTAGTGCCTGTTCGAGTTCCCCAGTTAGATCGATGAAATGCCTGACATGATTATCTGCCGCATCAAGAGTTTGCCTGCTGATGTCCTCAAACTGAAGGCAACGAACAGCCTTGCTGACAGCTTTGTTTATCTGCTCCACAACTGCGGAGACATCACCAACTTTGATCGATAGAAATTCATTCATGGATGTTATATTTCCCAACAGGTTATTAACCCGTTCTTTAGCGGTGATGGTTTCATTCATATCGCGTGAAGCCATAACGCTAACGGTTTCACGGACGCGCGAAATAACTTCTTTTGAGTTGTTTACCTGTTCCCTGATCTGTTCGTTGAATGCGGTAGAACGAACGGACAGGCTGCGAACCTCATCTGCTACTACAGCAAATCCCCGCCCCGCATCGCCAGCGCGAGCTGCTTCGATGGCAGCATTAAGAGCCAGCAAATTCGTTTGTTCAGCAATAGATTTAACATCTTCCAGAAGATTAAAAATGCCATCCATTTGCTCGACCATGTCATCTATATGATGTACAGTCGCGACACTTTGGGTGCTGACAGAAATCATAATTTCAATAAAATGCTCCATTAATTCGCTGACTTCCCTGGCAAATTGCCGAATATTTATGCTCTCGTTATCTTCGGAATCTGTTTGTGATGAGTGTTCAATGATATCGTCAACCAGGTTGTTTTGCTGGTTCGAGAGTCGTTGAAGATCGACGAAGCTTTCACCGAGTTCTCCAATTGCCTGCTCTATAAGATTACGAACCCGGCCTGTTTCATTGCTTGCATTACCGAGTTCTTTGCCCGCTATTATGCTTATGTCATTGAATACTGTTTTTAAAAGAAGAAAAGTTTCCTGGTTTTTATCGGTAATACTATAATCTTCTCTGGAGCCCGGCGAAGTTGCGTTTTTGCGATCTGATTTAATGAGCCAGAGAAAATATCCCAGCATTACCGCCTCTATCGCCCAACGAATAATTGGTATCCAGGTATTTTCATGTGTGCTGATAAATTCAGATATTATTACCAGACATAGCATAAATATAAGCCAGACTTCTGTTCGGATTTTCATGTTGCTTTTGTCCTTCGGGGGCCAGGTTCAGTTTCTACTACTATTTGTTTTCGGAAAATATGTCGATATCCAGAAGCCTGGATGCCTCATCTATTTTTTCGGAATGCGAATGCCAATGTATATTCCTGCCTGACATTCTGGTTTGCTCGGTGAATGCATAAAGAAGTTGAATTGCAGCCGTATCAATAGATTCTACTTCTGTGGTTTCTACCTCAATGGAGTTTTCTCCCGTCTCCAGGATAGAAGACATCTGGCCATATACTTCCTCAACTTCGGAAATTGAGAAATGTGATGGCAAATGTAAAATAATCTTGTCGCCGTCAGGTTCCATTTTCGAAGGTTGTTCATCTGGTTCTGTTAGTTCTACCGGTTCCACTAGATCTGTTGTCTGGGGTTGAACATATGCCTCCTCATCGGGCTCAACTTTTAGTCCCTCGAGTGGGTCGTGACCCAGTCGGGATTTTATGTTCATCTTGCTCTTCGTAGTGGATTTTTTAGTCATGATGTGTTCTCTCCAGTAAAAAATCATCAACCAATGATCGATACTCATCTGCTGACTTGCTTCCGGGGCGATATTCAAATACGGTTTTTCCGAATCCCGGACATTCTGCCAGTAGAACAGATTCAGATATGTCCGTTCTAAGAATTCTGCCCGGGAAATATTCTTTCAGTCTATTTTTTACTTCCTGTGACAATCGTCTTCTTGTCTGGAACCTGCTTAATACAACCCATTGGGATAGCTTCTGTTCAAGTATTTTTTCAAATTTTTTCAGAGTTCTCATGAGATAGGCTAAACCCTGAAGCCCAAGATAATCACCCGTCATAGGTGTAATAATTTCTTTTGACGCCAGGATTGCATTTAAAACCAGCAAGCCGGAAGAGGGTGGGCAGTCAATAAGAATGAAGTCATATTTTTCAACTTCATGATCAAGTTTATTTTTAAGCAAGAAGCCACTTGACGCGCCCTTGCTGGAAAGTTTTTCCAGGGCGGACAGTCCATGAGATGCTGGGACAATGTTAAGATTCTCTCGTGCTGGCACTGTAACGCTCTGCAACGGCACCTCATCCAGGAGACTTTTTTCCAGGACCCTTTCACTGTCTGTCAGTATTCCCAGGCTTGCCGTTAACTGTGCCTGTGGATCAAGATCGATGGCCAGAACATTGAACCCCTTGATTGCAAGTCCGTGTGCAAGATTGGTTGTCAGGGTTGTTTTCCCGACACCACCTTTCTGATTAAGAACTGAAATAACACGAGCCTGTGACATATAAGCTTCCCTTATTAAAGCGGCATTTATATTCCGGATTTCCAGTGTTTATTGTGCCTGCTGTTTTCTGTTTATCGGGACAAGTGAATATTTCTTGAAAAATTATAAGCATGATTTTTGTGTCGATATAAATGTTTATCCCGCCACTTAAACGATGTTAAGCGCCATCAATGTTCATCCTGCTTCTTCTGTCTGCGAGCTTATTAAATCCACTTTAATATTGTGTTCATCGTTGAACATAAAGATCTCCGCGCAGAGACAGGACCTCTTTAATTCCTTTTGTGATCTAGTTCTAAAACTTTTCATTGGACTTTTTTATTCCGGTCATTGTTGATGGGGGCTTAAGGTGACGTGTTATTGGTTATATTTTTTTGATGGTTAAATGAAAAGTCCTGTCCAGTTACATTTTTATTTTGTGGGCTTTTAGTTTTCAATCAGAAAAAATAATATTCGTTTGTTATTTTATTTATAGTTAAAGAAAAATGTTATGTGGTCGATTAATTTCGCAGGCATGGACAGCTATTGTTTAAATACAAAAAGTAATGATTTTTTTGGGATGATTAAATATTCAGATATTGTTTCTGACAGGAGTGGAAGATGGCAAAGATACTTGCAGTTGATGATTCAGCATCTATGCGACAGATGGTGAGTTTTACACTGAAAGGAGAGGGGCATGAAGTTACCGAAGCAGTGGATGGAGTGGATGCGCTCGGTAAAGCTAAAACTGGAAAGTTTGATCTGGTTCTGTCAGACGTTAACATGCCTAACATGGACGGAATTAGCCTGGTGAAGGAATTAAGAAAGCTTCCAGCCTTCAAGTTTACGCCGATTCTTATGCTGACGACAGAAAGCACTGGCGATAAAAAACAGGAAGGAAAGTCGGCGGGCGCAACAGGGTGGATTGTTAAGCCGTTTAATCCAGAACAACTACTGGCTTCTATAAACAAGGTTCTTGGGTGAAAATATGACTATCGATATGTCTCAGTTCCTTGAGACCTTCTATGAAGAAAGTTTTGAAGGACTTGAGGTAATGGAAACAGAACTTTTGAATCTTGATCCCGGTACGGCCGACGGTGAGATTATAAACACTATATTTCGCGCCGCACATTCGATAAAAGGTGGAAGTGGAACATTTGGTTTGAACGATGTGGCAAAATTCACACATGTCATGGAAACCTTGCTGGATGAAATGCGCGATGGGAGACGGGATGTAACTCAGGAAGCAGTGGATATCCTGCTAGGCTCTGTTGATGTCCTCAGGGAAATGCTTTCTTTGCTTCGAGCGGAGGAAGATGTGGATGTGGATCGTGTTGCTGATGCGAAAAAGGAACTGGATTCTTTATTGGCTGGTTCTGATGGTCCGGAATCAGCTACTGCAGATGCGCCTGTAGACGGCGATTGTGATAAAGACATAACTGAATGGAAAATTATATTTAGCCCTTTCCCCAACCTTCTGCAGACAGGCAACGATCCTGTCCGAATTTTCAGAGAGCTGGAATCGCTGGGTAAACTTCATATTGTTTCAGACACTTCGAAATTACCTTCTTTTGATCAACTGGTTCCGGAAGATTGCCATATTTCATGGGAACTTGGCCTGCAAGGGAATATAAGCCGGGAAGAAATTGATGAAGTCTTTTCCTGGGTGGAAGGTGACTGTGATCTGAAGGTAATCCCTGTTAATGAGGGCTCCAGAGATACTGAAGATGAAAGTAAAGATAGGGATGCTTCGGCAAAAAATTCTGTGCCGGTAGGCAGGCAAGAAGAGACTAATGTCAATAAATCGGAAAAAACCAGGAAACCAAAAACTACCGATTCAGGTTCCATTCGTGTTGCAATTGACAAGATTGATGATCTTATAAATATGATGGGTGAACTGGTTATTACGCAATCGATGCTAAGCCAGTTGGGTGACGCAGAGGAATTCGAATCCGCACATATAGAAAGATTACGTGATGGGTTAGTGCAGCTGGAACGTAATACGCGTGAAATGCAGGAAAATATCATGCGTATTCGCATGTTGCCAATAAGCTTCACATTTCAGAGGTTCCCGCGTCTCGTTCATGATCTAAGTGGGAAATTAGATAAGAAAATCGTACTGGAAATGTCGGGCGAACAGACTGAACTCGATAAGACAGTTATGGAGAAAATTGGCGATCCCCTTGTTCACCTGGTGAGAAATTCCATTGATCATGGGATTGAGTCGCCAGAGCAGAGAAAGCAGGTGGGTAAGAGTGAAGAGGGTGTGATAAAGCTTAATGCTTTTCATGAAGGCGGAAATATTGTAATTGAAATTATTGATGATGGCGCAGGTCTGGATCGAGACAAAATTAGAAGCAAGGCAGTCCAGAACGGTATCATCAGCGAAGATGAAGTAATGACAGATGACAAGATCTATGAACTCATTTTCAGCCCCGGATTTTCAACCGCAGACGTGGTCAGTGACATTTCGGGTCGTGGGGTTGGTATGGATGTGGTTCGGCGCAATATACGTGATCTTGGCGGGACCGTTGAAATTACCTCGGAAACAGGTGTGGGTTCAACCTTTACCATACGCCTGCCGTTGACATTGGCGATCATGGATGGCCAGTCTGTTTGTGTGGGCAGTGAAATTTATATTATTCCTCTTGTATCTATTGTTGAGTCTATACAGGTGAGATCGGGCGAGGTTAAAGGGGTGGCTGGAAAAGCCAGCCTGTATCGATTGAGGGATGAATATATTCCAATCGTAAGGCTTCATGATGTCTTCTCCATAGATACGGAATGCAGGCAACTGGAAGACGGATTGTTGGTTGTGGTTGAAGGCGAGGGTTCAAAAATAGCACTGTTTGTGGATGATCTTCTTGGTCAACAGCAGGTGGTTATCAAGAGTCTTGAAACAAATTATAAGAAAGTTAATGGTGTATCTGGGGCGACAATTCTCGGTGATGGAACTGTTGCATTGATTATTGATGTGGCGGGTTTGATCCGGTTATCGAAAACAGAACAGGACATCATCAAGAACGTAGATGATGATGGCTCGGAAATAGCGGCATGAGGAGATAGTTATGGGATCGACGCAAACAGTTTCTGCAGAGCAGGTAAATGTTGATATAGGTGATATGACCGATACCGACCAGTTTCTTACATTCATGCTGGCAGGTGAAGAATACGGAGTCGATATACTGCGTGTACAGGAAATTAAAGGCTGGGATGCAGTAACAACAATCCCAAATACACCGGAATATCTTCGCGGTGTGATTAATCTTCGTGGCACAATCGTACCGATTATTGATATGCGTATTCGTTTTGGACTTGAAAAACTTGACTATGGACTCCTGACAGTCGTGATTGTATTAAAAGTGGATTATGGAGACAAAAGTCGAATAATTGGAATTGTTGTAGATGGGGTTTCGGATGTTTATAACGTTCCCGACGAGGAAATAAAACCATCCCCAGACTTTGGTAGTGCGGTTGATACCGAGTTTGTTAAAGGTCTGGCGACGATTGAAGATAAGATGGTGATCGTCCTGGATATTGATCAGATGTTTAATTCAGGTGATCTTGAAATAATAGATTCATGTGTGGATGAATAGAAACGATGGCACAGATATTTACCGGGAGATAGTGGAATGAAAATTAATCAGCCGATCACTGATCATGAAATTGTTATGGAAGATGGTCAGACCATTGTTTCAAAGACCGATCTTAAGGGAAGTATTACCTATATCAACCAGTATTTCCTCGACATAAGTGGTTTTACTGCGCAGGAGATGATTGGTAAAAACCATAATGTTGTTCGTCACCCGGATATGCCGCCGGCGGCATTTGATGATCTTTGGGGGCATATGAAATCGGGTCGTCCATGGACCGGGATGGTTAAAAATCGTTGCAAGAACGGTAATTACTACTGGGTAGAAGCACACGTAACACCGATACGCCAGAATGGAAGTATCGTTGAATATATGTCAGTGCGTACGAAACCATCTCGTGAGCAGATTACGGAGGCAGAGGAACTATACCGGAATATCAATGCCGGAAAGACGTCACTTACATCAAAAGGCAAATTAGCCGGGATGGTTGCAGCGCTGTCATCGATGAAATTGAAACAGAAATTTGCGCTACTTATGTTTGTTATTTCACTTATATTTACCCTGCTCGGCTTTTCGCTTTATGACAATATGGATCCAGTAAAAGGTTCGGTGGGAATGTTGGCTACTGAACTTGGTGTCGCCTATTTAGTGTTGTTTATATCCCTCTATATGACCTTGAGCAAGACTATTCTTAGTCCACTGCGAGACGTCAACCATTATTTCAGGAGAATCACGGAAGGCTATTTTTCTGATGTTATCGAAATCCACCGTGGTGATGAAATCGGAGATGTGCTGCGTGACATGAAGTCCATGCAGATAAAAGTTGGTTTTGATATCAATGATGCACGGGTACAGGCTGCTGTTACCCAGCGTATCAAGGTTGCACTTGATAATGTCTCTACCAATGTCATGGTTGCTGATAATGGAGGTAATATTATTTACCTTAATAAATCAGTTGTCGAAATGATGCAGGATGCGGAGGATGATTTGCGTAAGGATCTCCCGGAGTTTTCGGCCAAAGATCTCCTGGGCACTAATTTTGACAGTTTCCACAAACACCCGGAACACCAACGTGAAATGATTTCTCGTTTGAGCCAGACATATGCTACCCAGGTCGCCGTTGGCGGCCACACCTTCAGTCTCGTCGCCAACCCGGTTGTTGATGATGAAGGAACTCGTCTGGGTACGGCGGTTGAATGGCAGGATATTACTCAGCAGCTGGATGCTGAACAGCAGGTTGAAAACCTGATTAGTGAGGCCATTTCTGGAAAACTTGATGTCCGTATTCAAACCGAGTCCTTCAAAGGATTTATGAAGACTTTGAGTGACGGAATTAACCAATTGATGGATGCTGTGGTCACGCCGATTAAGGAAGTTAAGCGGGTTATTGGGAGTCTTGCTGAAGGTGATCTCAGCCAGACGATGGAAGGCAACTTCCAGGGGGAGTTTGCGGAATTACGTGATGCCACTAATACCTCCATGACCAACCTGTTGAATATGGTGCAACAGATTCATAGTGCATCTTCCAGTATTTCAACCGGCTCGGGTGAAATTGCCAA
>CAZIJT010000074.1:0-12319 GCA_964539595.1 uncultured Thiohalophilus sp.
AAAACGCTGCAAGCCAACGCCGTTAGCCGTTACGAAGTCACCACCGCAGACTTGCCTCTGCATTGCCCGATGGACAATATGAGCCAGTGGAATTCGCACCCGCGGGTGTTTTTGCCGATTGAGGACAACGGCGAATCACGCTGCCCGTATTGTGGTGCGCTGTATATTCTTAAAGATAAAATTGGCGAAGCTTCCTGAGGCCTGGTGTCAGTATGAAGCAACTTCCAGAGTTCGATAAAGCGCGCGTGCTGGTGGTCGGTGATCTGATGCTGGATCGCTACTGGCATGGCAATACCTCGCGTATTTCCCCGGAAGCGCCGGTGCCGGTGGTGCATGTGAACAATGCCGAGGAACGCCCCGGCGGTGCCGGTAACGTGGCCTTAAATATTGCCGCGCTCGGTGCTGTTCCCAAATTATTAGGTTTTACCGGCAAAGATGAGGCGGCTGGCGCGTTAGAAGATATTTTGAAACAGCAGGGCGTGAGCTGCCATTTTCAGGCGCTGGACGACTGTGCGACGGTGACCAAGCTGCGAGTGTTGTCCCGCCATCAGCAATTGATTCGGCTGGATTTTGAAGATGGCTTCAGTGAACAGGATCCCGCTGGATTATTAGCCGAGCTGGATAAGGCCTTGCCCGAGTCGGGGGCGTTGATTCTGTCTGATTATGGCAAGGGTACGCTGAGCCAGATTCCGCGTTTTATTAAGAAAGCTCGTGCTGCCGGGGTGCCGGTACTAGTCGATCCCAAGGGTAGTGATTTTAGTATTTATCGGGGCGTGACCCTGATTACGCCCAACCTGTCCGAGTTTGAAGCGGTGGTCGGAGCTTGCAGTAGTGATGCTGAAATTGTCGAAAAAGGCGAAGCCTTATTAGTGGAGCTGGATTTGCAGGCGCTATTGGTGACCCGCAGCGAAAAAGGCATGACCCTGTTGCAACAGGGCAAACCCGCGCTGCATTTGCCCACCGAGGCGCAGGAAGTGTTTGATGTGACCGGTGCCGGGGATACTGTCATCTCGGTGATGGCGGCATCACTGGCCGCAGGTCGAGATCTGGCTGAGGCGACGATTTGCGCCAATCTGGCCGCCGGAGTCGTAGTTGGCAAGCTGGGTACGGCAACGGTCAGTGCGGCTGAATTACGCGCTGCGCTGCGCAAGCAACAGCCGCTGCAACGTGGCGTGATCGAAGAAGATCAATTGGTGGCGTTGGTCAAAGAGGCGCAGGAACACAATGAAACCGTGGTCATGACCAACGGCTGTTTTGATATTTTGCATCCGGGGCATGTGGCTTATTTACAGCAGGCCGGTAAGCTCGGTGAACGGCTGATCATCGCGGTGAATGACGATGCTTCGGTGCGAGAACTGAAAGGCGAAGGTCGGCCTATTAATTCTGTGGAGCGGCGCATGGCGGTACTGGCCGCACTGGAATGTGTGGACTGGGTGGTGCCGTTTTCGGGTGAGACGCCCGAGCGTTTGATCTGTAAAGTCCTGCCTAATTTATTAGTGAAAGGCGGCGATTACCGACCGGAAGAAGTCGCAGGTGGAAGCTGCGTGGTGGACAATGGCGGTGAGGTGCAGATCCTGGATTTCATCGAAGGCCATTCGACCAGCGACATTATTAAAAATATTTTAGAGAAATAATTTAAGGCGAGACGCATGATTATAGTGACAGGTGGAGCCGGGTTTATCGGCAGCAACATCGTCAAGACGCTGAATGAGCAGGGCGAGACCGACATTCTGGTGGTGGACAATCTTAAGAACGGCGTGAAGTTTAAAAACATCGCCGACTGTGAAATTGCCGACTACATGGATAAGGAAGACTTTATCGCCCGCATCGAGGCGGGGGAGTCGTTTGCCGACAAGGTCGAGGCGATTTTCCATGAAGGAGCCTGCTCCAGCACCACCGAGTGGGATGGCAAGTTCATCATGCGCAACAACTACGAGTATTCCAAGAGCTTGTTGCACTACTGTCTCGAACGTGGCATCGCGTATTTGTATGCGTCTTCCGCTTCGGTCTATGGCGGTGGCAGCGTGTTCAGTGAACAGCGTGAACACGAAGAACCACTGAACATGTACGGCTATTCCAAGTTTTTATTTGACCAGTACGTGCGGCGGATTTTGCCCACGGCGAAAAGCCAGATCGTCGGCTTCCGTTACTTCAATGTTTATGGCCCGCGCGAGCAGCACAAGGGCAGTATGTCCAGCGTCGCCTTTCATGTGAATAATCAAATGCATGATACCGGTGTGGCGAAATTGTTCGAAGGTTGTGATGGCTACGGCAATGGCGAGCAGCGGCGGGACTTTGTCTATGTCGGCGATACCGTGGCAGTGAACCTCTGGTTTATGCGTCACCCCGACAAGTCGGGCATTTTCAATTTGGGCACTGGACGCAGCCAGCCGTTTAATGATGTAGCCAAAGCCGTGATCGACTGGCACGGTAAAAATAAATTGGAATATATTCCCTTCCCCGATCATCTAAAAGGACGTTACCAGAGTTTTACCGAAGCCGATATCAGTGCCTTACGCGCAGCCGGTTATGACGCGTCGTTTAAGACCGTAGAAGAAGGTGTGAAGTTGTATATGGACTGGCTGCATCGTTAACGTGAACCCTGAGCGCATCCTGATCGCCGGCCCAGCCTGGGTCGGCGATATGGTCATGGCGCAGAGCCTGTTCATCTCTCTGAAACAGCGTAATCCTGAGACCGAGATCGAGGTGCTGGCACCGGCCTGGTCAGAACCGTTGTTGGCACGGATGCCTGAAGTTAACCGTGCGATTACACTGGAAGTGGGACATGGCAAGCTGGGTCTGCTGGCGCGCTTTAAACTAGGGCGCTCACTCAGGAACAGACGCTATGACCGCACCATTGTCCTGCCCCGTTCATTCAAATCGGCGCTGGTTCCATTTTTTGCCGCTGCGAAAATCCGCACGGGCTATCGCGGCGAAATGCGTTACGGCGTACTCAATGATATTCGCCCGTTAGATAAAACGGTTTTACAGCAAACGGTGCAACGCTATGTGGCTTTGGGCGAAGAACGCGAGGCCGCTTTGCCACCGGCGATTTCATTGCCTGCACTGCGGGTTGATGCAGAAAATCAACAGCGCCTGTGCCGGAAATTGGGATTGTCGAGAGGGCGGCCTGTCGTTGGTTTTATGCCGGGAGCCGAGTATGGGTCGGCAAAATGCTGGCCACGGGCAAGTTTTGCTAAACTCGCCAAAAGCTTGAACGCTAAAGGATTTGATGTGTGGATTTTTGGATCCGAGAAAGAAAAAGCATTAGCTGATAAAATAGTCGAAGTTGCGCCACAGGCAGTAAATCTTTGTGGTAGAACCCAGCTTGAAGATGTGGTTGATTTGATGGCTTTGACCCAATCGGTGGTAAGCAATGATTCAGGATTGATGCATGTGGCCTGCGCCAGTGGCACACGCGTGGTGGGGATTTATGGTTCATCAAATCCTGCGTATACACCACCGCTGTCTGATAATGCGAAGGTAATCTATCTGGGGCTGGATTGTAGTCCCTGTTTTAAGAGAGTCTGCCCGCTGGGGCATACGGATTGTTTGAATAAAATATTGCCTGAATATGTGGAAGAAATACTCTTAGATGGAAATAAATTTATCTCAAGTTAAGCGCTACTTTTCGGACAAGGTAGCATTTCCTGAAAAGGCGCTGTTCGTATTGCTGTTCCTGTTTCCGATTCTTTCTCTGAGCGTGCGTCACTGGCTTAGCGGGGTTTTTACCCTGGTTACGTTGTTGTCTCTTGTTTATGCGTGGCCTTTACTAAAGTCAAATCCCCTACAGCGGGAAGAAAAAATTCTGTTTGCTATTTTTGGCTTTTATTTTTTCAGTATTCTGCTTTCCAGTACGCTAACAGGCTGGAGTGAAGCCAGTTACCATCGTCTAGGCACAGAAATGAAGTATCTGGCTTTTTTTCCCTTCTATCTTTATATCCGCCAGTATCCTGCCGCTTGGCGGGGTCTGATTATGGCGATTCCTCTGGGAGGGATTGTGTTGGGAGGGCAGGCCATTTACGACACGTACTTTTCAAACTTTGGTCGGCCTAACGGGATTTACGGGCCGATTATTTATGGCGATTTATCGGTTTTACTGGCGATGTTTTCACTGATATTTTCGCTGACAAATAAGAATAAATTATGGGCTGTGATTAATCTTCTTGCAGTTGTGTTGGCATTGTTGGCGGTAATATCTGCGGGTGCCCGTAATGCCTGGTTGGTTACTATCGTTAGTTTGATTATTATACCTTTTTTGATTGGGAAACGAACGACTTTTTGGCGGGTTGGCAGTAGTTATGTCGCCATAATCATGGTCGCGATTGTTATGATCATAAATACACCTGATTCTATCACTTTAAGGTTCGGTGTAGCTGCCAATGAATTTAAGAGTTATTTTCATCATGATTTTGGTAGCAGTGATGACAGTGTGATGAAAACCTCGGTTGGTGATCGCCTTGAAATGTGGCGTTCGTCCTTAATTATTATTAAGGAAAATAAGAAAAATTTTTTGCTGGGGGTTGGGCCGGGAAATATGCCAGAAAAAATTAATGAGCAGCTTGGCAATGGCAAGGTGAGAACAAAAATTACGCATGGCCATGTGCATAGTGCTTATTTTGAGTTCATGGGAACCTTGGGGATTACTGGGTTGTCAGCCTTACTATTAATGTTGTTTTACCCGCTTTATGTTTTTGTGCATAATAAACATTATGATCGGCGTATTGCTAGTTTGGGCATCATTCTAATGAGTAGCTTTATGATTTTTTCATTAACGGACGTCCCATTTATTCATGATAATTTCAGCTCAATCTTCCTTACTTTTCTGAGCGTGTTTTTTGCCTGGATAATGCATGCTAAATACAGCCCACGAGCTACCTGAAAATTCTGTTAGTGTCATTGTCATTGCGTTCAATGAAGAAGGCGCACTTGCCGATTGTCTTGAATCCGTCTCCTGGGCGGATGAAATAGTGCTGGTCGATTCAGGCAGCACTGACAAAACGCTGGATGTCGCTAAACAATACACCGATAACATTTTCATAGAGCCAGACTGGCAAGGTTTCGGTGTACAAAAGCAGCGTGCTCAGTCTCATGCACATGGCCGCTGGATTTTATCCATTGATGCAGATGAGCGCGTCACACCTGAGTTGCGGGAAGAAATCCTTTCCCTAATCTCAGGCGATGATGCCGCCTACAGTATGCCGATCCTGCCTTTTTGTTTTGGACGTTTTATTCGCCATGGCGGCTGGTATCCCGCACCTAAGGTGCGTTTCTATCCCCGCTTGCGTGCGCATTATGGTTCCGAGCAGGTGCATGAAAAGCTGGAGTATGACGGTGAACTTGAGATCAGAAAACTAAGAGGCGATCTACTTCACTATACTTATCGGGACATGGAGCATTACCTGGTTAAATCGGCGCACTATGCCGCGGCATGGGCGGCCCCGCGTGAAGCAAAAGGCAGAACGTCGAGCCTGCTTCAAGGTGCGATACATGCGCTTGCCTGTTTTTTGCGGATGTATATTTTTCGCGCGGGATTTCTGGATGGCAAACAGGGATTTTTGCTGGCAGCATTGTCCGCTCATTCTACGTTTGTTAAATATGCCGACTTGTGGGCACGCCAGCAGCGTTGACTGAGGGGGGGATATTTAATGCAAAGACGCCAAGGCGCAAAGATTTAAATATTAGTATATTGATCTTAAAAGTGCATGCTGATTGCATGAACAGGTAAAATTTTACGAACTTTGTGCCATAGCGCCTTTGTGTTGCAATATTTTAAAATTAGCAGAGAAATTTTTTGCTGATCTGTCTTGCTGCGTTATCAATATCAATCTGGCTCATGTCTTCTATTTCGGCGGATTCTGGTGGTGAAAAAGCCAACCTACGATCATCGGAATTCAAGGTTTGCCAGCGCAGGGAAGTAGCGGACTGACGCCGGGTATAAAAGGCAGCGGTAGGTCGGTTTAACGCGCCGGCAATATGCAGGGGGCCGGTGGAGCCACTAATAAACAAATCAGCAAACTGAATGTGCTCGGCAAAGCGGCGTAGACCTTCGGTAGAAATATAAAGTGCATGTGGATAGTTATCAAGCAGGTGGCTAAGTTCTTTTGCCTGACATTCTTCACCGGGGCCAGAGGATATGATGATATGCATGTCTCTTTTTGAATCAAGTTTGCGTGCGAGTTGGGCAAACTGGGACAGGGACAGATTGGCCGCTGAGCCACCACTGCCGGGATGAATGAAAATCAACTGAGATTTTACGTCGATATTATATTTGTCGCAGAACTGTTGCCGGAGAAGATTGATATGTTGATCATCGAAGTGTAGAAAAGGTGGCTCTGGCAATACTGCGGGTTTGTTGTTGTGTAAATGCAGGTAGAAATTGACCAGATCCTGGTTATAGGCATATTCTGGCTTCTGGGAAAGAGAACGGCGTTGGGTCAGGCGTTTGCTGTAGAATATTTGCGCCAGTTTAGTCGCCGGTGCGATACGTTCGGGAATACCGGCAAAAAGAACGGCCAGAGCAATACGGGTAGTGGAATACAGCGTGATCACAGCGTCATAGTGTTGGTTACGTAAATTTTTTACCAGATTCCAGAATCCTTTGCCTGGATCGATAATGACCTGATCGATATATTCACAGGCCTCAGCAAGGGGAAGAGTATAGTTGGGAACCAGCACATGTATTTTTGTATCCGGTAAATTCTGCTTAAGTTGAGAAAAGGCAGGAAAGGCGAGCATGAAGTCACCTAGTTTGTCATTGCGAATAACGAGTATTTTTTGTGTTTTCATTTAGACTTGACAGCGATGGGTTAGAATCAAAATGAGTATACTCCAGTTAAATTAATATGTGGCACTAGATAATGAAGCTATGGTTTTCACAGGGAGCATGGGCAAACAAACATGCAGCTAGCATTCTTAACAGCATACAGCCGGAGACCGTTACCCGCATAGCGGTGATTCGACATGCGGCGCTTGGTGATATGGTGTTGACGCGCCCATTTTTACATGAGCTAAGAAAAACATTTCCAAATGCCCATGTGACGTTAAGCCTTGTTTCTAACTATATGATTGGTGTGCCAGATGATCTGGTTGACCAAATTCATGTGCTGCCCGGTAAAGATAAAAATAAAGGTAGCTGGAAAGCACAAATTAGAGCCTTGAAAACACTAGGAAACCATGATCTCATTTTTGATCTGGCGGCAACTTCCAGATCGTTTTGGTTGTGCATAATGAATAAAGCCAAATTAAAAATTGGCTTTCCCTATAGAGCCATGCAGAGAAAATTGATTTTTGACATAGCCATTTACAGAAGTGAGTTGCATTTTGAAGCAGATATATTACTGGACATGCTAAAAGTTATCGGTGTAAAGACAGACTATCCACCACTTTTTAAAATGCAACGCATCGAACAGGGAAAGCCTGATTTTACTGAAAAATATATTGCATATTTTACCAGCGCATCACTTAGCCTGAAATGCTGGCCGAAAGCACGTTTCATTGAACTTCTGAAGAAAATGGCGGCGGAATATCCGGGTTACAAGCATGTGATCCTGGAAGGTAGCGCCGAATGGGAATCTGTTGAGCCAATAAAAAATGAACTGGGGCACATGGATGAATTTGTTTTTTTGAGTAGGCGCAGCTTGTCTGAGGTCACAGCTGTTTTGCAGAACAGTGAATTATTGATATGTAATGATACTGGAATTCGAAATCTTGCTATTGCCTGTGAGACAAAAACCCTAGGACTATTTTTTCATCATGATAACTACAGGATGGTACCGTTCAGGTACTGGCCTCGCTATGGCGAGCATGATATTGCGTTACGCATAAATGGGGGTTACCCGTCGGTAGACGAAGTTTTCAGCTTGGCAAAAAAACAACTGAGTAACTTACAAATTAATACCATAGAGAAATTCAATGACTAGAGAATGTATTGTATGTGGTGAACATGGCTTACCTGAAACTTATTGTGAAGCTGAAGATTATCGGTATTTGAAATGCAGTCATTGTGGCTTGATCTACATTGATGTGTTACAGAAAGCTGATGAGTTGTATTCCGCATACAATGGTGGTTTCCTCAAGGATCTTCGTCGAAAGCTGACAATGCCATTCAGGAAAATTGAAGGTGTCAAAAATTATTCTAAATCATTGGCAAGAGCCAGAAAAATAGTTGAATTTTGTGGCGATCTGATTGTGGACGATACAAATATAAAATATTTTGATATTGGCTGCAATAAAGGGTTTTTGTTGCTGGCAGGGATTGAGCGTGGCTGGGACGTATCTGGCGAAGAATTAATACCTGAATTAGTTCGGCCCTTGCTAAACTCATACCAGGAATTGAATAAGCATGTTTTCTCTGGACGTTTTTGTGATGTGGAAAAAAACATTGAAAGTGAGGCGTATGATTTGATTACCGCGATAGATGTGGTTGAGCACTTTGAAGATCCTCTGTCTGATCTAAAGTCTATTCGAAGAATCCTCAAGAAAAATGGGCGAGTCGTTATGCAAACACCAGATATATCCTGTGAGCGGGCCATTAATGAGGGTTGTAAGTGGGGGGCACTAAAACCGATGGAACATCTTCACCTCTTTGACTGTGTTAATTTTGAAACGCTGGCAAGGAAAGCGGGTTTTTCAACTGTAAAGTATTTTCCTGCATTTGAAGAGGCCGATGGAAATTTTGTTGTAGTATTAAAAAAATAATTATTTTCATGAAGAACGATATTTTGTTTAATTTTGACGCATGAATATTCTGGTGCTGTGTTTGTCACCTGGTTACGGAGGTCTTGAGCTTTACGCCTTGCATGAAATTGAACAGTTAGAACGACGGGGGCATGTGTGCGTTCCAGTTGTATCATGCGACAGCATGCTTTTCTCCAGGTTAAAAGCTGCAACGCATAATTACCATGTTTTAAGAACCAGCATTCAATCGTTACCCTTAATAGCGGCGAAAAGATTAGCAAAATTGATCGAGAAGGAAAATATTAGTGTAATACATATTCACTGGGCGCGTGATTTGAATCTTGCGGCATTAGCAAAGTACTTCAGCAAACGGAAGGTCAAGCTGGTATACAGCCGACATATGGGGATTACGCGTTCGAAACGAGATTTGTTGCATAACTGGTTTTACTCAATGGTTGATGTGTTCATTGCGAATACACGCGTAGTAGAAGAAGAAGCACAGCGTTTTCTACCGTTGCCTGCGGAACGTATAGCCCGATTGTATATAGGCGTTGCAGAACCTGATGCTAATAAAAAAGACTGTGATATTTTTTTTGAGAACCAGAATTTTTATCGTCGCAAACTCAATCTTGCTCTGTTTGGCCGGATTGAGCATGGCAAGGGTCAACATGTACTACTTATTGCTCTACAGAAGTTGGTGCAACAAGGGATGGATGTTTCGGCCACTCTGATTGGCCATGTGATGGATCAGGCTTATCATGCCAAATTATTGATAAAAATAGAAACGGAAAAACTCGAGAAACATGTTCAGTTTATGGGGTTTGTCGAGCAACCCGCTAACCAGATGGGTTGTTTTGACCTGGTGGTATTAACGACCTATTGTGAAACATTTGGCCTGGTGCTAGTAGAGGCCATGCGTGCGGGTGTGGCAGTTATTGGTACTGATGCGGGGGGGGTTCCAGAAATCATTAAAAATGAAGAATCTGGCCTGCTTGTTCCGGCCGGAAATGCTGAGGCTTTAGTGGCGGCCATTGTTAAACTTTATAATAATGAAGAGTTAAAGAATCGATTAGCCATTGCAGGGAAAAGCAAAGCAGATGAAAAGTTTAATGGGGAGCTACATTTCAATACACTGGAACAGATGCTAATGACAAAAGAGAGATGACATGCAAGAAAACTCCATGATTTCAGTTGTCGTGCCTGTTTATAATGAAATGGAAGTATTGCCCGAGTTTCATTCGCGTATCAGTCAAGTGCTCGATGGGCTGACGTTGGATTCGGAGATAATCTATATCAATGATGGTAGCGCGGATGATTCACTTTCTATTTTGAATGGACTTTATGAACAGGATGCGCGCGTAGCGATTGTGGATCTAAGTCGTAATTTTGGCAAGGAAATCGCTATGACGGCTGGTTTGCACAAAGCCACTGGCGATGCTGTTATTGTTATTGATGCGGATTTGCAGGATCCTCCTGAGTTAATTCCTAAACTAATTGATGAATGGCAAAAAGGGTATGATGTTATATACGCTAAACGGGCGCAGCGTGAGGGTGAGTCCGTCTTCAAAAAATTGACTGCACATTTATTTTACCGACTTATGCGTGTGATTGGAAAAATAAAAATACCAGAAGATACGGGTGATTACCGGCTTCTTAGCCGGCGCGCAGTGGATGCTCTTAATACGTTGACTGAACATCATCGTTTTATGAAAGGTTTGTTCACCTGGATTGGTTACCGGCAGAAAGCTGTAATCTATGAACGCGATGCCAGATTTGCCGGTGAAAGTAAATGGAACTACTGGCATCTGTGGAATTTTGCCATTGAAGGTATTACTTCCTATTCAAGCGCCCCTCTAAAATTAGCGAGTTATCTTGGACTGCTAACAGCAATAGGTTCGTTTGGGTTTGGTCTTTTTATTATTATTCGAACCCTTATGTATGGCGATCCAGTAGAGGGTTATCCTTCCATGATTGTTATCATTCTTTTCCTTGGCGGTGTTCAGCTAATGTCAATTGGAGTGTTGGGAGAATACATAGGGCGAATATTTACTGAGACCAAACGCCGACCCCTTTATTTTATTAATAGCTTCAATGGTTGCCGATCCAGTCAGGGAAATAGTGAAGTGGAAAAGATAGCCAACAACCGTGCTAAATAAAGATAATCGCAGACAGTTTTTTTTGTTTGCAATGATCGGTGCCGTAGGAACAGGGGGACATTTCCTGACCCTGATTTTGCTGGTGGAACTCGCCGGTTTGTCTGCGGTATGGGCGACGACGGCAGGATTTTCTGTCGGTGCGCTAATAAATTATTTTTTGAATTACCACCTTACGTTTAAAAGTGACAAGGCACACCGCGAGGCCATGCTAAAGTTTTTTATGGTGGCACTGCTGGGGGCAGGGATGAATATGCTGATAGTGTTTATCGGTGTGGACATGCTGGTGTTGCATTATCTTCTTGTGCAGCTATTCGCATCCGCCCTTGTTTTGCTGTGGAATTTCAGTGCCAACAAGTTATGGACGTTTGCAACAAACGATTGAGAGAGAAAAATATTCCGAGTGGAATAAAATAGAGCATAAAAATGCAGATAGGATCAAAACTTTACACACAGCTTGATAATCCATCTTCACGGCTTCATCTGCTGGTGCTGCTTGCGACGCTGGGAACAGGCTTCTTGCTGCGTTTCTATGGCTATTGGGCCGGTGAGAGTTTCCATATTTTTGCGATCAATGATGAAGTGTCGGCTTTTCGTACGGCGATGCAATTTTTGGCTGGTGAGGAACGGGCATTTTATCTTGGTCAGCCTAATTTTTCCGAAGGCCATGCGCCGGGTCCGGCCTGGACCCTGTTCTGGATTGCCATGCTCAAACTAGGTGGTGGCTCAGTTGATCAGGCGCTATTTTATCTCGTGCTTCTCAACAGTCTGGTGGTATTGCTCGTTTATATATTCGCGCGTCAATTACTAAAACCAGGCTATGCCTTACTCAGTTGTTTTTTATTTGCTATTTCCCCCTGGCCGGTTTATTACGCACTGGGACTCTGGAATCCTATCCCGCTGGCATTATTGGGCTGCCTATTATTTATTTCTCTCTGGCGAGTAACCCGGGTAGAAAAAAGTCAGGCTGTATTCTGGGTTTGCCTGCTGAGTGCGATATTGCCGCATTTTCACATGGTGGGTATATTTTATTATCCGGCAATACTCCTGGTTTTATATCTCAGTCCGGCTAAATTGAATCGCATCTGGTTTACCGCAGGCATTGTCGCGGGGCTGTTAGTTTACACGCCATATTTTATCGGTGAGATGCAGCATGACTGGGAAAATACTCGTCTAATTTTAAGTGGCGACGAAGGTTTTACTTTCAGTGTGCTCAAAGTTATCTCCGGGCCGGTTACCGTTCTTTCCAATCATCCGGGGCGTTGGCTGGGCGACGGGTTGCAGGGGCTGTTTGAGCTGGGTGATAAATGGTTTGCTTCCCGCTGGGTGCTTATTGGGGTGAACGTGATATCGTTGCTGTCGTCACTGGTCATTGTGGCGTGGTTTGCCCGCCACTTTTCCGGTCTGTTAAGGCGCTATGGAAAGCAGCCGGGACAGATGCTGGAAAATTATCCCGCATCTTCATTTGTTGGCATACTGCTGTTTCT
>CAZIJT010000075.1:0-12280 GCA_964539595.1 uncultured Thiohalophilus sp.
GATCAAGCCGGTGCATACCGAGGAAGTTTTGCACCAGATTAAACAGATTTGTGATTTGCGCGGCTTACGTACCGAAAACAAGTTGTTGCGTAGCCTGGTGCTGGGCGTTTCCGAGGATGAATGTGGGCTTAATTCAGAGCCTATCAATGAAATTCATCGTATGGTTGAAAAAGTTGCCAGTACTGAAAGTACGGTGTTAATAACCGGTGAAAGTGGAACAGGTAAGGGTGTCATTGCCAGGCGGATTCACAAATTAAGCACACGTTTTAATGCGCCTTTTATTCCTGTTAACTGTGGTTCCATTGCCGAGAACCTGATGGAAAGTGAATTCTTTGGCCATGTAAAGGGTGCATTTACGGGTGCAGATCGGGCTAAAAAAGGCTTGTTTCTCGAAGCCAACAAGGGGACGATTTTTCTGGATGAAATTGGTGAGTTACCACTGAATCTTCAGGTCAAACTTTTGCATGTGCTGGAAAGTAAGGAGGTACGTGCTGTTGGCAATGAGAAAGTGCGCAAAATTGATGTGAGAATTATTACCGCTACCAATCGAAATCTGGATGAGATGGTTGCCTGCGGTAAGTTTCGGGAAGATCTGTATTTCAGATTAAACGTATTCCATGTGCATATTCCGCCGCTACGTGAACGGCAGACGGACATATTGAAACTGGCTCATTTTTTTATGCGCCGTGATGCGGACAGGTTTGCACATGGCAGGCAGTTACGCATCGAAGCGGATGCCGAGAATGCCCTGCTTGGATATAAATGGCCAGGCAATGTTCGTGAAGTCGAGAATGTCATCGCGCGGACCCTCATTCTGGCGGAGGGGGATTCTATTACGGTTGATGAATTACCACCTTATATAAGTAATATCCTGGAAGGGTATGAAGCGGAGAATGCTATGAAGGCAGGACTAAGCTTAAAAAAACAGGTAAAAATATTCGAACGTAATCTCATTATGCGCACTATCAATGAAATGGAAGGGGATCGTAGCGCAGCCGCCAGAAAACTGGGGATAGGCACATCTACACTGTATCGGAAACTGGATGAATTTGAATAATAGGGTGATGTTATGCGTGATTCTGTAATACCTGTGACAGGGAAAAAATATTTATTCCTGTTTTTCATTCTGGGGCTGTTTGTTTCAATTGCTGAAGTGCAGGCGGCGGACCCTAACAAGGGGCGTGAACTATATATGCAACATTGTAACAGTTGTCATGAACCGGGCAGGGAAATGGCTGGCGCACCAGATTTTAGCTATGGTTCGACCATGATGCAGTCTGATCCGGCTTTGA
This sequence comes from uncultured Thiohalophilus sp., assembly GCA_964539595.1. GTDB lineage: Bacteria > Pseudomonadota > Gammaproteobacteria > UBA6429 > Thiohalophilaceae > JAADGZ01. Next base: position 1,293 of record CAZIJT010000075.1, read on the forward strand.
TGGAGAAAATTCGTTCAGGTAAAAATGCTATGCCGGGTTACGCAGGTATTATCCCGGATTATATGATTTTGGATATTATTGCTTACATGAGAACATTCTGATGAATTTATTAAAAACTAAAGTGTTCGGTTTTGCCTGTCTGGCTTTATTACTCGTCCTCAATAGTGCTTGCAGTGAGCGAGAGGAGGCGACACAGGCTAACGCCAAGGTGCATGAGCTGACAGGTAAATCAGATAAGCCGAGTGAATCGAAAAAGAATGTCTGGCGGGTTACGGACTCGTTTAACGTTGGCGATAGTGTTTTTGTCCGCTCACTTGCGATTGAAGAAGACAGGAATATTTTATGGGTCGGAACATCAGTTGGTGTGCTGGAAGTAGATCTAACAACACAGGAAGTTAAAAATACATTTACCCGCAAGGATGGGCTGGCAAATGAATATGTGTTTGCAATAGGCATCGACAAGGACGGTTATAAATGGTTTGGAACAAATGGTGGTGGGGTATCACGCTACAAAGATGGAAAATGGAAAACCTATTTCCCTATGCATGGCCTGGCTGATTACTGGATTTATACATTTGCTTCGCAAAAGGATGGCACTTTGTGGATAGGCACCTGGGCCGGCGCCAATCGTTTCGATTTAAAGACGGGTAAATTTACGACTTATGTGAAGGAACTTGTGAACGAATGGGTTTATGGCCTGGGCGTTGACAGCCAGGATCGAGTCTGGTTTGGAACGGAAGGTGGGGTTTCCATGTATGATGGTTCAAAATGGCAGTCATGGACGCATAAGGATGGACTGGGTGCGGCTAATATAGAAGGTTTGTTACCCAGTAATAACACCGGCTTGGGAACACGAATGCGCCATGATCTGAGCATCATGCGAGATGGTAAGAGTACTTATAACCCGAATTATGTGTTCTCGATCTGCGTGGATATGGATAATTATGTCTGGGCCGGTACCTGGGGTGGTGGTGTTGGCGTATATGACGGGAACAAATGGAAAAATATTACCCACAAAGATGGGTTGAGCGGCAATATCGTTTATGCTGTGATTCAGGATGATAAAGGCTACATGTGGTTTGGAACAAATCATGGTGTCAGCCGCTATGATGGCGATAACTGGCTGTCTATTTCAGTTAAAGATGGCCTGCTGGACGAACATGTTTATTCGATGGTGGCAACAAAAAATGGTGATATATGGGTGGCGACAAAAGGTGGTGTTAGTCGGTTAAGTCAACGTTAATGGCCCATAATATATTACGTGGGCACAAGTAATGAGTACCCATTTTTCAAGACACTCTATGAATACCTCTCTGTATGCTCGGCGGCAGCTCCCCTGCTGCCGACGGTCTTGAAAAATGGGTATTCATTATTTGTGCCTCGGTAATAACTTTGTCGAAACACTAGTTATAGCTTGTTTGTATTAATATAGAGAGGATGAATTCCTATGAACTCCAGTCTTAAAACCTACCTTGTTTTTGCTGTGTTAGTAATTGCGGTAGCTGTTGTTGCTTTTAAAATGGGTGCAGAGCAGGACAAGGCTGTTATGCCCACAGATTCAGGTTCAATGCAGGCGGGGGTTAAATCAACTGCGCCTGTTCATAAAGAGAAAGCGTTAACAGCTGATCATCCTGCTTTTAAATTCACACATTTTCGGGTCGGTAACCGCAATGTGAAATCAATTTTTGCTGATGGGGATGAAGTCTGGGTAGGAACCTCAGGAGGCGTTATTCGCTACAACATGCGAACAGATCAGCACCGCATGTATGATGTCAAAAGTGGACTGCTTTCCAATGGTGTTTTTCACGTTAGCAAGATGGACGGAAAAATTGTTGTAGGTACATATGGTGGGGGTATGTCTCTGTATGACAGGAATAAGGAAACATGGGAAACCTTCAATATTCCCGATGGTCTGGGGGATGCTTTTGTTTACGATGTGCTGAAAATGTCGAATGGTGATGTCTGGATTGCGACATGGTCAGGCGCCAATCGGGTGCGTAAGGGAGAATTAAAGAACAGGAAACAGTGGGATTTATATACTGTTGAAAATACTCAGGGTGGCTTGCCGAATGACTGGGTTTATGGTCTCGCGGAAGGGAAAAACGGAGAGGTCTGGATGGCGACTGAAGGTGGTCTCGCACGTTTCAAGGATGGTAAATGGTCAAATTGGGCACATGCGGATGGCCTGGGCGCAGATTTTGAAAAAGTAAAGGCAGACATCAAGTTTGATAATGATCCGGCAAAAGTCTCCAGTCATCATGCACGCCAAAAAGTAGAACAGGGACTTGAAAATATTAATATTGCTTACAACCCTAATTATATTGTCGCTTTACTGGTAGATCATAATGGTAATGTATGGTGTGGAACCTGGGGGGGAGGATTGTCAGAATACAATGGTAAGACCTGGAAAACTTATACAGTAAAAGATGGCTTGCCGGCCGATCATATTTTTATGCTGCATGAGGACAATTCGGGCCGCATCTGGATAGGAACGAGCAATGGGTTATCATTATTTGATGGCAAGGAGTTCAGGAATTATTCTGTTGCTGATGGCCTGTTTTCCAAAAACGTTTTTTCCATGGATATTGATAAGAATGGGGAGTTCTGGGTTGGGAGCTTTGGTGGAGTGACAAGAATACAGGGACTGTAAATTAAATCTCTTTGGGCTTAATTCCCCGCTGCTTGCGGTGAAATTCTATTGTAGGTGTGGCCTTCTGGCCTTCGGTACAGGTGAGCCGTACATGTTCGCCTGAAGGTGAAACTACACAACGGATGCCCCGTAGCTTGCTGCGGGGTTGTTTATTGTTTGCTGTTATTGAAGTTGTACGGGTGCAGGAATTATGTTGAAACTGAATTATGCCGGTATTGCTGTCCGGTGTGTTTCCCTGGTTTTGTGTTTTATTGGGGCAGCCTGGGCAGAGGATGATTCTGACTGGCTGATGACGCGTTATAACGTGATTATCAATAATACTGATGCTTTTGACCAGGCTTATAAAACAGGTCGTGAGCGTGCGCGTCTGTGTAGTTATTGTCATGGCATTGATGGTAATAGCGTCAAAGATGGCGTGCCTAATCTAGCCGGGCAAAATCCCCTGTATCTGTGGACACAGATCGATCATTTTGCAAGTGGTCGCCGGAAAAATTTTGTCATGCAGGCGCTGGCAAAAGACTTTAGCCATGAGGATAAGCTGAATCTGGCTATTTATTTTTCTGCCAGAAAAGTTCGCAGTCAGAAGGCGGATTCCGCCAGGGTAAAAAAAGGCGGCATTCTTTATGGCCGAAACTGTGCGGGCTGTCATGGTAATTCAGCCTACGGCAATCAGCAATTTGCCCGACTGGCCGGGCAGAAACAGGCCTATCTTGTGCAAACTCTGAAGATGTTCAGAATGAATGCGAATACACCTGTCGTTGCGGCTGAAGCTGCGCGCCGGAGCAAAAACATGGAAGCAATTGCGAGCTCCCTCTCGGATGAAGAAATCCTGAATCTTGCCGCATTTTTGTCCTCACAGCCCTGACAGGACTATCTATTGCCTGAGTTTAGCTTCTCAAGTTGCCCCGGATTGTTGCGCAACTGCAAAACTGTGGGGGGGGGGGGATTATCAGTCGGGTGCTGCCCCAGCATAAAATAACGATCTAATTCTTTAATAAATCATTATAATTCAGTTATATAGATATTAATTTCAATGTAATATATTAGCATTATCATGGTCGTGGTTTGAGTAATTAACTATATATTTGGTTATATTGCTGCCCTGAAAGTACTGTCATATTGTGTATAGCTAAATATGGCAGACTATTACATAAAAGTATGGTAAAAATAGGTGATTAGGGTGGAGAAACAAGGGGTGTGTTTCAGCGGTAAACAGGTTTTACCCGAATAATACAGGCAACATATACCGCATTCCATTAATTTTATTTTTATCGACAGGCTGTTGACTAACAGTCTGTGTGGAAAGCTGTTTTTTTAAAAAAATATAACAATATTCCATCAAGTATTTAAGTAAAAGAGTGAATTATGAGAGTGAGTTTCAAGAATCTGATTATTATGGCGTTCGCCATGTGTGTATTTATCCCCGCCTTTGCTGAGGAGGCACCAGCTACCTCAACGCTTGATTATGGCGATGTGACGCCACTGACTCAGGATGATATTTCACCCACCTATCTTATTGGCGCGGGTGATGTGCTTGATATTTCTGTCTGGAAAGAAGAAGGGCTGCAACAAAAGGTGATAGTGCGCCCGGATGGGGGTGTTGATTTTCCACTGGTTGGGGAATTACAGGCTGGTGGCAAGACCACAGAGGCATTGCAGGCTGAAATTATAAAGAAAATCAAACGTTATATCCCTGACGCAGTTGTAACTGTCAGTGTAGTGCAGGTTTTCAATAACACCATCTATGTTCTGGGGAAGGTTGCCAGACCTGGCCAGTATATTGCAAAACACTATATGGATGTAACCCAGGCGCTGGCTATGGCGGGCGGCTTGACGCCCTATGCGGCAACCGGCTCAATCAAGGTTCTGCGGCGCAGTGGTGTGAAGCAGAAAGTTTTCCAGTTTGATTATGGTGAGATAGAAGATGGTGAAAACCTGGAGCAGAATATCATCCTGAAAAATGGTGATGTGGTCATTGTTCCTTGAGTTCTATCAGGGTTCTAAAGATTCTGTATTCAAGCATCAACAGCGCCTGATCTTTAATAATGATGCAACGTTATCGCTGTATAACTAGCTCTCTTCTGGGTAAGACCGGTCTTTATCTGCTCCTCGTGGTATTGCCTGGTTTCCTGGTAGCTGCAGAATGGACAATATCTCCTTCATTGGATGTGCGCCAGTTATACAATGACAATATTCGTTTAACGACTTTAACGCATCCGAATGTGACAACAACGAGCATAAAACCAAGGCTGGGTTTTGGCTGGGCAAGGGAAAGAGCAAATATCAATCTGCTGGGGGACTGGCGTTATAACCTGTATGCTGGCGACCCTAATCTTAAGAACCGGATAGATAGTAGATATGAACTGAAATCCATTTATAAAACAGAGCGCAGCCAGTTTTTACTTGATGGTAGTTATGTCAATGATACGACCCTGGCGCAGGAGAATTATAGCGAAGACATTGGCGCGACGCTGGCACAGTTAGATAGAAAAACAAGTAAAATTGCGCCGGGATGGGCATGGATGCTGAATGAGCGAGCCAACCTGCGGTTTAAACTTTCATATCAGGATGTGGTGTATGAGAAAAGAGCCATTAATCCATATAATGATTATCGTTATAACAGCGCGGGTTTAACCTATACATTTCAATGGACAGCACGTGATCAGCTGTATGCCGTAGTTAATAAAACAGGTTATGCTTCGAAGGAAAAAGCGTTAATTCCGGCGATCGAAATGGTGAGTCTTAGCAGATATATAGGTTCGAGTTCTGACACCATGGCCCTCCAGATGGGCCTTAACCATAAGTTCAGCTCTACTTTCAAGGTGGGTCTGGGTTATGGCCGTCGTGTAAGTGAGTCGCAGACCCGGTACCAGGTTTGTCTCCCTCCTTTTTGCGCTGATACAACTGAATCGCAGAGTATTTTAAAGACCAAATCACCAGTTTATACGATTTCGGCCAACAAGAATTTTGAACTGACCAGATTAGGAGTAGAACTTAATCGAACAGTTTCTGGTAGTGGTCTGGGTTCGGAGATGGATGTTGATACCCTGACGGTGAATATAAATCGTCGCGTAAGTGAAAAGTTCAATTTTAATTTTAAGTTCCGTGCTAACCAGCGTGTGGCCGTTAATTCAGATTTTAGCTCGTATGATCGGAAGTATTTCCGAGGGGAAGTTAATCTGGGCTGGAAGCTGGATGAAAACTGGAATTTGAATGCGGCATACCGATATACCCGACAGCGTTATGAAAGAAGAAATGCGATAGCGACTTCAAATAATATTTCACTGAATATTCGATATAGCTGGAACAGGATTTCAAAGTCCTGGTAGTTGATAAAATTTAACCGTGTTATAAAGTATAAAATTCAAGAGTAAGGCAGAAATGATGGAAAATATGGAACATCTGGAAGAAGAAGTAAAAACACTGGGCGAATATTTACAGATATTCAAGCGTCGCAAAAAGCAGTTTTTGATCCCGGTTATTATTTTATCATTGCTCGGCCTGATTATCGCTTTTGCTTTGCCTGCCGTTTATCGTTCTACCGCAACTGTCCTGATTGAACAGCAGGAAATTCCACAGGATCTGGTTAGATCAACCATCAGTACGTATGCTGATCAACGCATTGAAGTTATGCAGCAGAAAGTAATGACGACGACTAATCTGATGAGGATTATCGAGAAATTCGGTCTCTATCAAGATGATCTGCAGAAAAAAACACGGGAAGAGGTTATTGATGCCATGCGTGAAGATATCGGCATGGAGCCACTGAGTGCGGAGGTAGTTGATCCCAGGACAGGACGGCCGGGTTCGGCGACTATTGCCTTTAGCCTGTATTTTGATCATCCTTCACCAGAGCTTGCGCAAAAGGTTGCAAATGAACTGGTATCTTTGTACCTGAATGAAAATCTCAAGACGCGTAGCAAGAATGCAAAGGAAGCTTCTCTTTTTCTGCTGGATGAAAGCAATCGCCTGGGAAAAAAAATGAATGAACTGGAAGCCCGGCTGGCGGAATTCAAACAGGGCAATATGGAGAAACTACCGGAACTTGTGCAGTTTAATATTCAGTTAATGGACAGAGCCGAGGGGCAGTTACTTGATATTAAGCGCCAGATACAGGCTATCAAGGAAAGAAAAATATATCTTGAATCAGAGCTTTCTCGACTGGAGCCCAATGCAACCCTGTATTCTTCATCGGGCGAACGCATATTAGGCAAGGAGTCTCGCCTGAAGACCCTGCAGGCGGAACTGGTAAGCATGTCAGCACGCTATTCTGATGATCACCCCGATGTGGTGAAGATGAAAAAGGAGATTGATGCGCTGGAGAAAGAGCTGGGCTTAAGTACAGATAAATCTGAATTGATGCTGCAGTTGAAAAAGCTTGAAACTGAGTATGCGACGGTGAGTGGGAAATACTCAGATGCACATCCTGACGTTGTGAAGGCAAGACAGGCCATCGAAAAACTTAAATCAAAAATTAAGCATTTACCTGATGATGTCATGAAAACTGTCTCTGTTACCGAGCCAGATAACCCGGCCTATATTCAACTCCAGGCACAGCTTGAAGCGGCTGAAGCTGACCTGGGCTCATTTTATGAGCAGCGGGATGCTATGACGAAACGGCTCAGAGAATATGAAGACAGAATTACGAGTTCTCCGAAAATTGAGCAGGATTATCGTGCGATTACGCGTGATTACGACAACACAATTGCGAAGTATCGGGAGGTCAAGGCTAAATTGATGGAAGCGAAGTTGTCAGAAGAACTGGAGAAGGAGCGAAAAGGCGAACGCTTTACCCTGATCGAACCGCCATTGTTGCCAGAGATTCCCAACAGTCCTAACCGGATAATGATTATCATATTAGGTCTAATTCTGTCATTTGGTGTTGGTCTGGCTATAATTGCGATACTGGAATCCATGGATGACAGCATTCGTGGCGTGAAATCAATGGAGTCAATATTTGGATCCGCACCATTGGCAACCATTCCTTATATCCTGTCCCCGGTTGAAATCGCGGAAACACAGTCACATGCGCCCAAAATAAAACTGATCCTTGGTGGCCTGGGGACTCTGGCTATTGTTTTAATCCTGGTTAATTATTTTTACAGGCCACTGGATGTTCTATGGTATGTCGTACTAAGAAAACTGGGTATATAGAGCAGGATTAGTAAATTTAACACTGGTAGAAATTATGGAACGAATCAAAAAAGCAATTGAGCGTGCGAGAATAGAAAGAAGTCGTGCTGACTCCCCATCTCCCAATGAGAGACCATCGACGAAAGAGCATGCCACACCAGGTACTTCTGAAAATATCAAGTACACTCATACGAAGACAATAGATGTGGATCCTGAAATTCTGAAAAAGAATCGTGTGATTGCGTATTCAAGCGAAACTTATGATCGAGATGCGTTCAGGTTATTGCGAACACAGGTATTGCAGCGGATGCGTAATCATGACTGGAATGCACTGGCTGTTACAAGTGCTCAACCTGGTGAGGGAAAGTCACTAGTGGCTGTGAATCTTGCAATAGCCCTGGCGATGGATGTTAATCAGACGGTATTGTTAGTTGATCTGGATATAAGACGGCCAAGTATCCATAAGTATTTTGATTATGAGCCAGACAAGGGAATAAGTGATTTTTTATTGCATGATACGCCTCTGCAGGATATTTTAGTTAATCCCGGAATTGAACGTATGGTGATTTTGCCAGGACGGGAACCATTATTTAATTCCTCAGAAATGCTGTCCTCGCCGAAGATGGTGGCTCTTGTTGAGGAATTAAAGACGCGTTATCCATCACGTATTATTATTTTTGATTTGCCTCCATTATTAGCGACTGACGATGCACTGGCATTTTCTCCATATGTGGATTCGATACTGCTGGTAGCGGAAGAGGGGAAGACAAGCAGGGAAGATCTGAAACAGGTCAAAGACATACTCAAGGAAAGTAATATTATTGGTACAGTCCTGAATAAAGCAGAGATTTCGTCTCGGGATCCGTATTAATGTTCATGCTAGGGTGATTGCTGATGTATGAATCATTTTATGGTTTTAGCGAGAAGCCGTTTTCTCTGTTGCCCGATCCGGGATTTTTATTCCCAAGTAAACGGCACCATATGGCTTTGACTATATTGCAATATGGGCTCATGAATCATGCAGGAATTACCGTCATAACAGGTGAGGTTGGTTCAGGAAAGACGACCTTAATAAGGAAATTACTGAGAGAGATTGATGATGATATTTCAGTAGGCTTGATAAGTAATACGCATGAGTCTTTTGGTGATTTACTGCAATGGGTGTCAATGGCCTTTGATCTCGATTATAGAGGAAAGGATAAAGTTTCCCTGTATGATGCTTTTGTCAGTTATCTTATAAATGAATTCGCCAACTCAAAACGCACCGTTTTGATAATTGATGAGGCACAAAACCTGTCTGCTTCTGTATTGGAAGAATTGAGAATGTTGTCAAATGTCAATGCAGACAAAGATCAGGTTCTTCAGTTAATTCTAGTTGGGCAGCCGGAACTCAGAGAAACCTTATGCCGCCAGGATTTGCGACAGTTTGCACAACGAGTTTCTGCAGATTATCACCTTGCACCTTTAAAAATTGATGAGACTGTTAGTTACATACGGCATCGTTTAAAAGTGGCAGGTGGTAACGAGAATTTATTTGAAATAGATGCGTGTAAAATTATCTGGAAGTATAGTGGGGGCATCCCTCGCCTGATAAATACTATCTGTGATACTGCGTTGGTGTATGCATATGCCGAGCAGCTGGATTCTGTGTCGAGAAAACTGGCTGCTGAAGTTATTATTGAAAAACAGAAAGGAGGGATTTTTCCCATATATGGTAAGGATATGGGAACTAAAAACATTGCCAGGTAAAGTTCTGACGATAAACTAACGATTAGTTTAGCTTTATGGGGCGTGTAAAATCAGGAAGAGTATTCAATTTGAATTTAGGCTTATGAAGAGGAAACTATCATCACTGACGTTTATATTGGTTCTTCTGGCGACATGTGTAAACCAGGTGGATGCTGAAATCACAGCCAACACGCTGGCCGTTATTGTGAATAAATTAGATCCTCTTAGCGTCAGGATTGCGGAATACTATAAACGTGTGAGAAATATTCCGGAAAGAAATATTGTAGAAATTGAACTGGATAAAAGTAAAACTGTTATAAGTCCAAAAATATTCAGAAAAATAAAACAGGATGTGGATAACTCTATACCAAAAATAGTGCAGGGCATCTTGTTGACATGGGCGCAGCCTTATAGAGTAGGGTGTATGTCAATCACCTCGGCATTTGCATTTGGATTTGACAGGAAATTTTGTTCGAAAAAGTGTGGTAAAACAAAAATGTCCATTTATTATAATTCAAATACAGGATTTCCATATAATGACTATAAAATACGACCAACTTTTTCTCTTGCAGCATTGAATTTCCAACAGGCAAAGGAGCTGATTGACAGGGGCAAACTATCGGACTCAAGCTTTCCTGCCGGGACGGGATATCTGGTTAGCACCTCAGATAGAGAAAGAAATGTCAGAAGCTCCGGGTACCAACGTATTGTCAGAACATTTCCTCGACTTCCGCGGCTGGAGACTGTGTATTCTGACTATCTGGAAAATAAAACAGATATACTTTTTTATTTTACCGGCCTGAAAGATGTGCCAAAAATAGAAACAAACAAATTTGTGGCAGGTGCAATAGCTGATCACTTAACCTCAACGGGTGGCAAACTTACAGACAGTCGACAAATGAGTATTCTTAGGTGGCTTCAGCTAGGGGCAACAGGTAGTTATGGTACTGTGAAGGAACCATGCAATTACAGGCAAAAATTTCCAGATCCGGCGATTGTAATTAAAAGATATACAAATGGTGAAACGCTGATGGAAGCTTACTGGAAAAGTGTTGCCTGGCCAGGGGAGGGTATTTTTGTTGGTGAACCATTGGCTTCACCCTTTAAGATTTTAACTCGGGAAACAGATCGAAAATGACTGAATTAATCCGTGCCCTGGGTGGGGAATTGGTAGATCTTATGCTTGATTCAGATAGTGCTGAAGCGATCAAACATGAGTCCGGAAATTTCCCCACCATTACACTATCACAACGACAACTATGTGATCTGGAATTATTGGTTAATGGCGCCTTTAGCCCGTTAACGGGTTTCATGCGCAAAAAAGATTATGATTCAGTTGTAGAGAAAGTCCACCTCTCTGATGGGACCCTTTGGCCAATACCGCTTGTACTCGACGTAACGAATGAATTTGCGGGCACTTTGAAGGTTGGTCAGAAAATTGCCTTGCGTGATGGTGAAGGTTTTATGCCAGCTGTAA
>CAZIJT010000076.1:0-12074 GCA_964539595.1 uncultured Thiohalophilus sp.
TCTGCAAAATGCCACTGTGTGTTGACATGGGAAGGCGCAGATCAGGAAATATTCCACTCGTGAGTCCGGAGACCGGCCTGAAAATTATGATTTTGACACTGCGGAGGGCGGGTCGTCAGAAGGAAAATTTTCGGTTTTCCTTCTTTGTTGTTCCTCCGTAAATTGCATTAATTTAACAAATGTATTTAATCTGCCGAGGAAAATAAACATGAACTTATCTGCTGCTTCAGCCAGTACTACTTCCACATCCACTTCCACATCTCGCCTGCCTGCCGCTATTGCTGCATCATTACTGGGATTCTTTATTTTATTTGGTGTCGGTTTTGCTCAGGGCCAGGGGGGGATGTTTCATAACGCCGCTCATGATACTCGCCATACTATGGTCTTTCCCTGCCACTAATTTGCTAGCCCGGGTATTCTCCACGGGCAGGGAACAAGACTATGTTTCGTATTTTTATTTTTGCCGCACTGTTGGCCGGTGTCTCAGCAGGTTTATTGCTCACGGGCGTTCAACAGTGGCAGGTTACCCCACTTATTCTTGCCGCTGAAAAATTTGAAGCCCCGGCAGAAACACATCATGCCCATGAAGCGTCAGCTCATTCACATGAACAGGCGCATGATCATGGCGCTGGTGACTGGAGTCCTGCCGATGGTGCAGAGCGTATTTTATTTACCCTGTTTTCCAACGTACTTGCCGGAATTGGCTTTGCCTTAATTATCGTCGCGGGCATGAGTCTACGCAGTCATAGCGGTTGGCTGAAAGGATTATGGTGGGGGCTGGCCGGTTACCTCGTGTTTTTCGTTGCACCCTCATTAGGTCTGCATCCAAAAGTTCCCGGTACTGCCGGTGCGCCACTAGCTGAGCAGCAACTATGGTGGGTTTCAACCGTGGTAATCTCGGCAGGCGGGTTTGCGCTGTTGGCTTTTGGTCGTAGCCTGTTGCTGCGCGTGATGGCCATTGTTTTACTGGTCATGCCACATTTGTTCGGTGCCCCTTTGCCTGAGGTAGCCAGCAGTCTGATTCCTCAACAATTAAGTGCTGACTTCATTCTGGCTACGATTGTCGTGAATGCAATTTTCTGGTTAGTCCTTGGCAGTCTGGCTGGCTATTTTTTACAGTTCTTTATGCACCAGCCTGTACTGCGTTCAGGTAGCATTGTGAATTCATGAAGAACGAAGACTCAAGCGCAGCCGATGCTCGGTACCGCAAACGCATGCAGCACAAAAAAGAAGTGGTGGATGCAGGCATTGCACGGGCAACTGAGAAGCGCGGTATTATTGTCGTGCATACTGGTAATGGCAAAGGCAAAAGTAGTGCCGCCTTTGGTATGGTGGCGCGAGCCTTGGGCCACAACCTACGGGTTGCGGTGATCCAGTTTAGCAAGGCCAGTAACAGCACCGGCGAAGAATTATTTTTCAGTAAATTACCTGAGCTTGCCTATCATGTGATGGGCGACGGCTTTACCTGGGAAACACAGGATCGGGAACTGGATCGTCATGCGGCTATCGCTGCCTGGGAAAAAGCCTGCGAGTACCTCAGCAATCCTGCGTACGATCTCATCGTTCTTGATGAACTCAATATTGTACTCAAGTTAAAAAATCTGGCTATCGAACCCATTATAGAAACATTACAACAGCGGCCTGCTATGCAGCACGTTATTATTACTGGCCGCGCTGCACGTCAGGAGTTAATTGATATTGCCGATACCGTGACTGATATGCGTGAGGTTAAACATGCTTATAAAGCGGGTGTGCGCGCGCAAAAGGGGATCGAGTTTTGAGTACGGTTCAGTGTCCAGCTTTATTGATCAGCGCACCCGCTTCCGGTCAGGGTAAAACTACGATCACCGCAGCCCTTGCTCGCCATTATCGGCAACAGGGAAAAAATGTTCGGGTTTTTAAAACGGGTCCCGATTTTCTCGACCCCATGATTCTAGAACAGGCCTCAGGCCAGCCTGTCTATCAACTTGATCTATGGATGTGTGGTGAACAACATTGTCGGCAACTCTTATATAAAGCGGCTACCGATGCCGATCTTATTTTGATTGAAGGCGTCATGGGATTGTTTGATGGTACGACTTCCAGTGCGGATCTAGCCGAGCTGTTCGGCATACCGGTACTTGCCATTATCAATGCCACCGCCATGGCGCAAACCTTTGGCGCACTAGCGCATGGACTGGCTACTTATCGAGCCGGCCTTCCTTTTGCGGGAGTTATTGCCAATCGTGTGGCCAGTTTAAATCATGCCGACATGTTAAGAGAAAGTCTGTCTGAACACGTTCCCTGTCTAGGTATTTTAAATCGGGATGATGAATTTGAACTTCCATCACGGCATCTGGGTTTGGTGCAGGCCGAAGAAATTGCTGATCTCGATGGACGGATTGAACGGGCGATGCGAAACCTGCAGGAAAATGGTTTTGACTATCAGCCTACGCCGGTAAGTTTTGAGTTGCCTCCAGCAAGTCAACCGGCAAGCGATCTTCTCGGTGTTAAAATTGCCGTTGCCAAAGACTCGGCGTTTGCTTTTGTCTATCGTGCTAATCTCGAACTTCTTGAAGCATTGGGAGCCGAGCTGCATTTCTTCTCACCATTAAAAGACACCTCGTTACCGCAGGTCGATAGTATTTATTTACCTGGCGGCTATCCGGAACTGCATCTTCAACAGTTGGCCGAGAATAATGAAATCAAGGCCGCCATTCGTACTCATCATGCCGAGGGCAAACCGCTGGTGGCTGAATGTGGTGGCATGCTGTATCTGTTTAATTCATTGACCGACAAAGATGGACTAGCGGCTGAGATGGTAGGACTATTGCCCGGTAAAGCACAGATGCAGAAAAAGCTGGCCAACCTTGGTTTGCATAGCGTTGACTTGCCGGAGGGTGGTTTGCGTGGACATACCTTTCATCATTCAACCCTGGAAACCGAGCTTGTTCCTGTGACTGTATCTAAAAGTTCGCGTAAGCGGGGGCTTGGTGAAGCAGTTTATCGCCAGCAACGTTTACATGCTTCATACCTGCATATGTATTTTCCTTCTAACCCTGATGCATGTGCAAGTTTGTTTCGACCATGAGTGCTGAAAATAATAAAGTCTGGTTTGTCGGAGCAGGGCCGGGTGATCCTGAATTAATGACAGTCAAAGGTCAGGGACTGATCAATAAGGCCGATGCAATTTTGTTTGCAGGATCCTTGGTCTCTGAAACAGCCATGCGTTGGGCAAAGCCGGGCTGTGATATTCAGGATTCCAAAGGCATGGATCTGGATGAAATTAATAACTGGCTGATAGAACGTGCGCACAAATTCCCTCTGGTGGTCAGATTGCAAACCGGGGATCCCGGACTTTACGGTGCCTTGATTGAAATGGTGCAGGCCTTGGATAAGGAACATATCGAAATTGGTGTGGTTCCCGGCGTGTCTTCGGCGATGGCTTCTGCCGCTGCGGGAGTTGAAAGTCTGACTTTGCCCGAGATCACGCAGACCGTCATTCTCACGCGCATGGAAGGCCGCACACCGATGCCGGAAGGTGAGTCACTAGTCGAGTTGGCGCAACACCACTGTACCTTATGTTTGTTTCTTTCTATTACCCTGTTGAAAAAAGTGCAAACTGAATTAGTTGCCGCAGGCTGGGCTGATGATTCGCCGGTACTGGTCGTACATAAGGCGAGCTGGCCGGGTGAAGAAAAAATTATTCGCGGCACATTGGCTGATATTCGAGAAAAATGTCGTATTGAAAAAATAAATTCACAGGCGATGATTATTATCAGCCCAACATTAGGCGCACGTCAGTGGCCGGAACTAAAAAAATCAAAACTGTATGACAAAACTTTTAGCCACCGTTTTCGTAAAGGCGAAAAAGCAGAAGAGGTTCTATCTTGAACAGCATTATTTTAAATAGCACCGTATTGCTAGTCGGTCATGGTTCGCGCAATAGCGAAGGCAACCGTGAAATAGATCAATTCGCAGCGAACTGGCGCGAGCAGAATCCGGACTGGCATATTGAAACCTGTTTCATCGAGTTTGCCGATGTATTGCTGGATGCCGGTCTGGATAATGCCGCGAAGCATGCAGCCGTTAATAGTCAAAAAATTATCGTCGTGCCGTTGATTTTAAATGCAGCCGGTCATGTGAAAATGGAAATCCCCCATTTCATCGATGAGGCGCGTGAGCGTCATCCTGAGCTTGAATTTATTTATGCACGTCATCTTGGCGCGAATGAAGCCATTCTGACTATCCTTAAACGTGAATTGCGCAAAGTTATGGCAGTGCTGGATGTGCCTGATCCGAAAACAACCGGCGTGATTATTTTAGGACGAGGTTCATCAGATCGCTTCGCTAACGGTGAAATTGCGAAAATGGCTCGTTGGTTATATGAAGAAAGCGATCATGAGCAGGTTGATATAGCGTTTACCGGTATTACTTATCCACGGCTTGAACAAGTCGTACAGCGACAGGTTGCACTGGGTATCACCCAGATAGCCATTTTGCCTTATTATTTATTTACCGGAACTTTAATAGAGCGTATCAGGCGACAGGTTGCACGTTTGCAATCCCAATACCCGCAGATTGCGATTGTCTGTGGTAATTATTTTGGCTTTGAGAAAGAAATTTATGTCCTGTTGACGTTGCACGTTCTTCAGGCCAATGGTAGTGCAAGCAATACAAAAACGACAATGATGGAATGTGATGGTTGTACCTATCGGTCATTAGCGCAACAGAGTAACGAACATCACCACCATCATCATTCCGAAATAGAATTAGCCGAAAAGGTGAGAGTATGAGCAATGTAATAACCGAACAATTAACCCAGGCCGGTAAGAAAATAGAACATGATTCTTTTGCCATTGTTGATAATGAGACAGGCGCACATGATTATAGCGAAGCACAATGGCAAATTGTCCGGCGTATGATTCATGCGACTGCCGATTTTGAGTTTAACGGCCTGAGTAAATTTCATAAAGAGGCGGTTGCTGCCGGGCTTGAAGCAATTGCCAGCGGCGCAGAGATTGTCGCCGATGTGGAAATGATTTGTGTAGGTTTGTCAAAACCACGCTTAAGCCATTTTGGTGTAAGCACGCATCATTTTATTGCTGATGATGACGTGATTGAACAGGCAAAACAGGAAGATACTACCCGTGCCGTGCAGGCGATGCGCAAAGCGCAAAAGCTGGGACTACTCGAAGGCAGCATTGTCGCCGTGGGCAATGCGCCCACAGCACTACTTGAAGTAATACGCATGGTCAAAGAAGAAGGCTTACGTCCAGCACTGATTATCGGTATGCCAGTTGGTTTTGTTTCTGCTGCGGAATCCAAGCAGGCATTAAGTGAAGTGAAAGAAGTCCCCTGGATTATTACCGATGGTCGTAAAGGCGGATCGACCCTGGTGGTGGCGGCCATTCATGCATTGTTAGCCTTAACCGAAGCCGCGCATAAATAACAGGAAATATAAAATGTAGGTTGGTGCTGAGCCATGGTTTTATGTTGAAGCCCAACAGGCAAGGCAGAAAAAGATGCCATTGTTGGGCTTCGCGTTGCTCAACTCAACCTACGGCTGGCTTTGCGTTGAGATTTAATTCTCTTAAACGAAGGATATCGAACAATGAAAATTACCGAACAGGAACGTGATGCGGTTTACAAAACAATTTATAACCGGCGTGATACCCGTGCCGAGTTTAAATCTGACCCTGTCCCGGATGATGTTCTAAAACGGATTCTTGAAGCGGCTCATCATGCCCCGAGCGTAGGCTTTATGCAGCCCTGGGATTTTATCGTTATCCGTAATAGCAAAGTAAAACAATCGATTAAAGATGGCTTTGAGCTTGCCCATCGTGAGGCGGCAGAGATGTTTGATAAGGAACGCCGGGAAAAATATCGTTCGTTCAAACTTGAAGGCATCATGGAAGCCCCGTTGGGGATTTGTGTTACCTGTGATCGAAGTCGAACCGGTGATGTAGTGATTGGACGCACAGCGAATCCAGAAATGGATTTGTATAGTTCGGTTTGTGCGGTACAGAATTTATGGCTGGCCGCCCGTGCAGAAAACCTTGGCCTTGGTTGGGTTAGCATTATTCACCATCAAGCTTTAAAAGAAATTTTAGCTATTCCTGAACATATCACCCCGGTTGCTTATTTATGTATTGGTTATGTTAGTCACTTTCATGACCAGCCCGAACTTGAAAAGGCAGGTTGGCTTCCACGCGTGCCTCTTGATTCACTTGTTCACTATGAGCAGTGGTCAAAACATTAGTTCAAATGAAACCGGTTCGTAAAAAAAAGAAAAGAGGCTCGCGCAAAGGTTTTACTACCGGAGCCTGTTCAGCGGCGGCGGCGCGTGCGGCAACGCTAGGATTAGTGCATGGTGTGGTACCAGATGAAGTAGAGTGTATTCTTCCCAATGAACAAGCAGTATGTTTTTCAGTATGTGAACAGTTTTTTGAAAATGGCTTTGCTCATGCGGTCGTTGTTAAAGATGCGGGCGATGATCCTGATTGTACCGATAAGGCACATTTAACGGCTGATGTGTGCGCCTTGTCAGATCATCCTGGTGAAGTTCGAATCCTGGGTGGGCCGGGGGTAGGTAGAGTTACCATGCAAGGACTGGGGCTGGAAGTTGGTGGTCCGGCAATTAATAAATCCCCACGTAAAAATATCGAAAAAAACGTGCGTCAGGTGGCGGGTGATTTGCTAAAAACAAGTGGGCTTGAAGTAACCATCTCGGTACCGGGTGGGGAGAAAATGGCAAAGAAGACCCTCAATCCGCGCCTCGGCATCCTAAACGGTATCTCTATTCTTGGCACCACCGGAATTGTTCATCCTTTTTCAACCGCGGCATTTCGAGACAGTGTAATTCAGGGGATTCAAATTGCAGCCGCGCAGGGACAGGACACCGTTGTTTTGACTACGGGTGGACGCACTGAAAAATTTGTTATGCGTGAACTGCCGAATCTTGCGTCGGCCTGTTTTGTACAAATGGGTGACTTCCTTAAATATGCTATTGATACGGTTGTCAGTGAAGGAATTACTCATATCATATTTGGTGGCATGGTCGGTAAATTGACCAAGATAGCGCAGGGTGAAACCATCACCCATGCGAATCGTAATGCAGTGAATACTAATTTACTTGCTGATCTTGTTGCGAGTATTGGTGCGCCGAAAGAGGTTTGTGAAGATGTTCGTGCAGGACAAACCGCTCGCTATGCCAGTGAACGTATGCAGGAATTAGATCTGTTGCAGGAGTTTTATCAGGCATTAGGTAATAAAGTGATTGAGACCCTGAGTCTTCGTTATCCCGGAAAATTCGATATTAGAATTCTAATCTGTGACTTTGATGGAAACTGGCAGGCGGAAATAAATGGGGTTCAGAAACATGAATGAGGCCTGTCGGGTAATCGGGGTACTGGATGATGGCGAACAAAGTCTTAACGTCAGTAGTCTAGCTAGCATACATCAGGCAGATGTCGTTATTGGTGGAACGCGCACTTTATCATTGTTCAAGCATTTGTTTGCGAGCGATGCCGCTGTGCATGATTTAACCGGCTGCCTGAGTAGTGTGCCGAAGTGGATTAAAGCAGCACAGCAAGAAGAGCGCTCGGTTGTTGTCCTGGCAACAGGAGATCCCCTTTGTCATGGGATTGGTAGTTACCTGATTAAAAAATTGGGACAGAAACACTGCACCATTATTCCCAACCTTTCAATGGTTCAACTGGCTTGCGCCCGTCTTGGTCTTGCATGGCAGGAGCTTCATGTTTGTTCGGTACATAGTCGGGATGCCGGTGAATGGCACAGTGATGCCGATCAGGATCATGGGTTTTACCCCTTGTTGCAGGCGATAGCAGAATATGCGCTGATCGCTGTGTATACCAGTCCGGAAAATACACCCGACAGGATTGCAAGAATGTTGCAGTGTGAAGGCATGCACGACAGTGTGACTTTTTCTGTGGTGGAAAACCTGCTAGGCAAGGATGAACGCATTATAAAAGACATAAGTGTTGATGATGCCGCTGCACAGGTGTTTGCGGATCTTAATATGGTAATCCTGCAAAGAAAACGCAGTGCAGAAAAAAACGTTTTGTTTGGCTATCGGGATGATAGTTTTTCTCAGCGAAAACCGGATAAGGGGCTGATTACCAAACTGGAAGTCCGTGCCGTGTCACTGGCGCGCCTGCAATTGTGCTCTGACAGCATTGTTTGGGACATTGGGGCGGCTTCTGGTTCGGTGGGATTAGAAGTCGCACGCCTGTGTCCGCGTGGCTATGTTTATGCCATAGAAAAAAATGAACAGGACGTGTCTATTGTAAAAGAAAATAGACAGCGCATGGAAATCCATAATCATTACATCGTGCATGGCAAAGCGCCTGCAAATCTTGAAGACTGGCCAGATCCCAATGCGATATTTATTGGTGGCTCTGCCGGAGAACTGGCTGAACTGATTGAGTTATGTTTATCCCGGTTACAAACTCGGGGCTGGTTAGTGATGAATTTTGTCACCCTGGAAAATCTGGCCACCGCTACACAAACACTCGCGCAAATTGGTGCTCACTGGGATGTTACGCAATTGCAGGCCAGCCGCAGTCAACCCATTTTACACCTGCACCGCATGCAGGCCGAAAACCCGGTCTGGATCGTTTGTGCGCAGAAAACCAGTTCGGAGAAATAAATACTATGAGTAATAAGTCACTCGGCAGCCTGTACGGTGTCTCACTGGGTCCTGGTGATCCAGATTTAATTACCCGCCATGCATGGGCTTTATTGCAACAAAGTGATGCCTTCTGGACGTATCCTGTACGTAACAAAAAAAGTGACAGCTATGCGTTGGACATTGCCCTACGTGCTGGCCTGTCTTTACCTGCGGCAAGTCAGGCACTGGTTTTCCCCATGACTCACGATCAGGAAAAGCTAGCAAAATACTGGTTGCAGGCAGCTGAGGTTATTCTTGAACGATTGCATGCAGGGCAGGATGTATTGTTTCTGGTAGAAGGCGATGCCTCTACCTATTCAACCTTTGGTCATTTAGCGCGAACAGTAATTTCTTTAGATGATAATGTTCAGGTAGAAACGATTGCGGGGGTGTGTTCTTTCAATGCAGCAGCTGCGCGACTACAGACTTCACTGGCTGATACTGATGACACCATTGCCATTATTCCTGCGAGCTATGGGGTTACGGTGATTGATGATTTACTGAAACAATTTGATACTTTGGTGCTGCTCAAGGTTAAACCGTTAATGGATGAGATCATCGAATTGCTTTCGCAGCGAAAACTTATTGAGCATTGCCAGTTTATCGAAAAGGCTGGTACACCGGATGAATATATTGTTAAAGACATTTCCACTTTAAAAGGAACAACTGTTAACTACCTGTCTTTATTGCTGGTAAAAAATCCGTATCGTCAACGTGGAGAGATTATTCGGGGTTGTCGCAACAAGCCAAAAACTGAAAAAACCGAGGTCTCGGCATGACAGACACAGTACGTACCGCGATGCTGGCGATCACCAAACATGCGGCTAATCAGGTTAGAGAAGCCGGGTTGAAAATGCCGGATGCCGATATTATAGTTTCCGAGAAATTTGCCCATGTTATGGAAGGGTTACCGAACAAAATAATTATCAGCAGCGGGTCGTTGCGACCTCAAATAGGTGATATATTTTCCAGTTACGATCAGCTTGCCTTTTTTGTCTCTCTGGGTGCAGTGGTTCGCCTGATAGCACCGCATCTAAAATCAAAGGAAGAAGATCCAGGTGTGGTCGTGGTTGATGATGTAGCACGTTTTGTTATCCCCGTTCTCTCTGGTCATATCGGGGGGGCAAATGCCTTTGCCGAACAACTGGCTGATCTTCTTGGAGCAACAGTCGTTTTAACCACAGCGTCGGATGCCAGCAAGACCATAGCAGTTGATATTCTTGGCCGTGAACTAGGCTGGAAAGTAGAAGCGCCAAAAATAAATATTACCCGTGTCTCTGCCAATGTTGTGAATGAAGAAAGCATTGCTCTTGTACAGGAATGCGGAGCGAAAGACTGGTGGACGCGTTCAACACCGATTCCAAAAAACATCCATCTGTTTGAACATTTTAATCAGGTTGATCTTGACCAGTATAAATCCGTGTTATTAATTACTCAGCGTGAGATCCCTGATGAAATCTGGCAACAACTGGATGAACGTTTGGTGGTCTATCGGCCACCGGAAGAATAAGTGAATGGATAAAATAATTCTTGGTGTTGGCTGTGATCGCAACACCATTTTAAAAACGCTGGAAACGGCAATTAAACTTGCCCTGCAGAAAATCGATTATAAATATAATTCGGTTGTTTCGATGGCGACCATAGATAAAAAAAATGATGAAGTGGCGCTGCTGGAATTATCCCGCAAACAAAACTGGCCGCTACAATTTTATTCGGCAAAACAACTTTCCGAGGTAGAAGTGCCAAACCCATCAGAAGTCGTGCGTAAGTATGTGGGTACACCGGCAGTATCTGAGGCGGCTGCCTTGCTGGCTGCAAATGCTGGTATTGAAGATTTATTACTGGAAAAATTCAAATACTGTGGTGAAGACAATAAAAATGCCACAGTTTCGATAGTGAGGTTACGATAATGAGTAAAGGTAAAATATTTTTAGTAGGCTTTGGCCCGGGTGCTGAAGCGCATATGAGTGTGCGCGCATTGGAAGCTATTAAAGAATCGAATGTTGTGATTGGTTACTCGACCTATATTCGTTTGGTTAAAAACCTTCTCGATGGTAAAGAGGTTGTGCGTAAGGGTATGACCGAAGAAATTGATCGTTGTCTGCTGGCTTATGAGCATGCGCAAAAAGGTAAAACGGTCGCCCTAATTTCATCAGGAGATATTGGCGTTTACGGCATGGCTGGGCCGACCTATGAAGTGTTATTGCAATCTGGCTGGACACCGAATAGTGATATCCAGGTTGAGATTGTTCCCGGTAGTACGGCTCTGTCGGCATCAGCCTCTTTGGTTGGCGCACCCCTGACCCATGATTTCTGTTCGATCTCACTTTCTGATTTATTAACTCCCTGGCCGGTAATTGCCAAGCGACTGGATGCTGCTGGGCGTAGTGATTTTGTTGTGGCACTTTACAATCCAAAAAGTGGTCGGCGCACCGGGCAAATAGAGGAAGCGCAACGAATTTTATTACAGTACCGAAAAGCCGATACGCCGGTTGCTATTGTTAAATCAGCCTATCGGGATTTACAGGATATTCAGATGGTGCGTCTGGATGAAATGAAGGACTGTAAAATCGGCATGTTGACGACTGTGCTTATCGGTAATAGCAGTACTTTTATGCAGGAAGGCCTGATGATCACTCCTCGCGGTTATCGTAACAAGTACGATGGTATTACAGGCGAAACACTAGATGGAGAAAAACGTGGACGCTCATTGAGCATGGGACTGGATGGCTGGAAGGCCTGTATCCGTCAGCATTTACGTGATCATGGTGATCAGCCTTTAAGTAAGATTGCAGCACATTTTGATACTAGGACAGGAGAAGTGCTTTCGGCTATTTATGAAGCCGATATTAATGATAAGGCTGGTGAATATTTATCGATAGGCGTGCCAGCCGATATGCTGGAGATCAGCTTGTCTGAACTTAAACAATGGGGTGCTTTGCGTGCCGTCATTCGCAGTGAAGCTGGGGCAATCAGTGAGCTGTTCCTGCAGGCCGACGATCTCTCTTTATCAGCATCGCAGTTAAAAATTGAAAATGAACATTTTCATCTGCATGTTGATTGGTCACGGGTAAGGGGAGCCTGGTTAGTTCGTCGCGCAGATTGCATGTGTGGAATATATTTTACTGATAAGTTTAAGCAAACAGTCTTTAACCTGTCTTTGTTACGCAAAGAAGGTGCATTTGTTGACAATCATGCTCTGCAACAGTTTGAACAACTGTGGCAGAAATTAAGTTACAGTGAAACAGCTGATCTCGCAATTAATGAGTAATCCAGAAGACAAGAACGTACACAGGCTTGTATGACGGTATTATTACTCACGCTTGTTGCCGCACTGCTGCTGGATCAGCTACTGGGTGAACCACCTCGTGCGCACCCACTGGTGGGCTTTGGCTGGCTGGCG
>CAZIJT010000077.1:0-12022 GCA_964539595.1 uncultured Thiohalophilus sp.
GCGAAGCCCAACAAACATAGTAATGGTAATGAACGTGAATATAAAAACATACATGGCCGACATCGGGCGCAAGGCACGCGCGGCTTCACGGCTGCTGGCGACCGCGACCACGGGTGTCAAAAATGATGCGTTGCTGGCGATTGCAACGTTGCTGGAAGAACAATCCGCAAGTTTGATCAAGGCCAATAATATCGATATGGAAGCCGGGCGCAAGAAGGGTCTGGATGCTGCTTTGCTAGACAGGCTTGAACTTAATGAAGAACGTATTGCAGGCATGGCCGAAGGTCTGCGCCAGGTGGCTGCACTACCGGATCCGGTTGGTGAGATTACTGATCTTAACTATCGGCCTTCCGGCATTCAGGTCGGCAAGATGCGCGTGCCCCTGGGCGTGATCGGTATCATTTATGAATCTCGTCCTAACGTCACTGCTGATGCGGCGGCCTTGTGCATGAAGTCCGGCAATGCCGCGATTTTGCGAGGTGGCTCTGAGGCCTTAAATTCCAATCAGGCGATTGCCCACTGTATTCATCAGGGGCTGGAAAAAGTTGGCCTGCCAGTTGATGTGGTGCAGGTCCTGGATACGCCTGATCGTGCTGCGGTGGGTGAGTTGATCAGCATGCCCGAGTTTGTGGATGTGATCGTGCCGCGTGGTGGTAAGGGCTTGATCGAACGCATCAGTGCCGATGCCCGAGTGCCGGTGATTAAACATCTGCATGGCATTTGTCATGTTTATATTGATGATCACGCCGATCTTGAGAAGGCGATTGCGGTGGCCTTTAACGCCAAAACGCATCGTTACGGGGTTTGCAATGCGATGGAAACCTTGTTGGTGCATGAGGCTGTGGCCGCCAAAGTTTTACCGACATTGGCAGTTCAATACCAGACAGAAGGTGTAGAACTGCGCGGTTGTGCAATGACGCAAAAAATTCTCGAGGGTATCAAGGCGGCAACGGAAGAAGACTGGGATACGGAATATCTGGCTCCGATTCTCTCTATTCGTGTGGTTGCCGATATTGCTGAGGCGATTGAACACATTCATCAACACGGCTCCGGACATACCGAATCGATCATGACCGAAGATCTCGGGCGGGCACGTAGCTTCATGACTGAAGTGGACGCAAGCTCGGTGATGATCAACGCCTCCACCCGCTTCGCCGATGGTTTCGAATATGGATTGGGTGCCGAAATTGGTATCAGCACCGACAAGATCCATGTGCGTGGGCCGGTAGGGCTGGAAGGTCTGACTTCACAGAAGTACATCGTGATTGGCGATGGGCATGTTAGGGCGTAGTAGCTGGTAGCGAGTGGCTAGTGGCGAGGAAAACCGGATGTGACACTCTGCACCATCCAGTTTTGAGTGTTTTGTTTTTGGACTAGTGTCGGGTGATGTGATTGAGAAATAAAGCTAAGCAAAAGATAGTGGCTGCTGTTACTCGCTACCCGTTACTAGCCACTCGCTACTGCCGATGATCGGCATCTACGGGGGCAGCTTCGATCCTATTCACTACGGTCATTTACGTCCGGCGCTGGACGTCTATCAGGCGTTGCCGTTTTCGGAGATCCGTTTTGTTCCCTGTGGTCAACCGGTGCATCGGGATGCGTCGTTAACCGATGCCGCGCACCGACTGGTAATGTTACGAATGGCGCTGGCGAGTCAACCGTCCTTTAATGTAGATGACCGTGAGCTACATCGTAAAGGGCCATCCTATATGGTGGATACCTTAAAGGAATTACGAGAGGAATATGGTGAGCAGGCGTTGTGTCTGATTATTGGCTTCGATGCCTTTCTAGGGCTGGAGAGCTGGCATCAGTGGCAGCGCATCCCGGAGTTAGCGCATCTTGTGGTGACCCATCGACCGGGTTGGCACAAAAGTAAAATTGAGACGCGCCCCGCTTTAAAGCAACTGCTTGAACATCGGCAGATGGCGGGGGAATCGCTGGCGCAGCATCCTGCGGGAGGACTTGTGTTTGTGCCGGTGACGCAACTGGCTATTTCCTCAACCCAGATCCGTGAGTTGATCGAGGCGGGTAAAGATCCACATTACCTGCTGCCCGACAATGTTTTTGAACTTATCAAACAGGAAAAATTGTACAACTATCATGTTAGAACTTGAAGAATTAAAGAAGCTCGTGATCGAGTCTATCGAAGACGTTAAAGGTATTGATATGCGTGTCCTCGATGTCAAAGGTAAAACCAGCGTCACCGATGTGATGATTATCGTCAGCGGTAATACCTCGCGGCAGGTGAGAGCGATTGCCAATAGCGTAATCATGGACGTTAAAAAGGCGGGTAATCCACCGTTGGGCGCGGAAGGCGAAGAATATGGCGAATGGGCGCTGGTGGATCTGGGCGATATTATCGTGCATGTCATGCAGCCGTCCATTCGTGATTTTTATAATCTGGAAAAACTCTGGGGCGAAGATAGCCCAATGTCTGCCGATGATGCCTGATTTGCTTTCATGCAGATTCATCTGATTGCAACGGGCACACGCATGCCGAGCTGGGTGGAACAAGGTTATGCTGAATATGCCCGGCGCATGCCGCCTGAATGTCGTCTGCAACTGCATGAAATTAACGCGGGTAAACGTGGCAAGAATGCAGACATTGCCCGCCT
The DNA here is from genome assembly GCA_964539595.1 of uncultured Thiohalophilus sp. Classification (GTDB taxonomy): domain Bacteria; phylum Pseudomonadota; class Gammaproteobacteria; order UBA6429; family Thiohalophilaceae; genus JAADGZ01. Next base: position 2,616 of record CAZIJT010000077.1, read on the forward strand.
GACCGAGCAGGAAGGCCAGCGTATGCTCGCCGCCATTCCCAAAAACACACAGGTGATCGCCATGGATGTGGTGGGCAAGTCATGGTCAACAGAAATGCTGGCGCAGCAAATGTCACAGTGGATGCAATCTGGTCAAGATATCGCGTTGCTGGTTGGCGGGCCAGAAGGTCTATCAAAGGACTGCCGAGAACGGGGTCAGCCCGGCTGGTCGCTATCACCGCTGACCCTGCCACACCCGTTAGTGCGTATCGTGTTAGCTGAGCAGTTATACCGTGCCAGCAGCATTTTGAAAGGCCATCCGTACCATAAGTAAGAGACAGTCAGGTAGGTTGGGCTGAGCAACGCGAAGCCCAACATTGTGCGCTAAAATTTCTGTTGGGCTTTATTTTATTTAGCCCAAGCTACGGAGCTGAATAGTTACCATGGAACAAGCGTTTGACATCTACCTGGCCTCAGCCTCTCCTCGCCGACGTGAACTGCTGGATCAAATCGCGGTCTCATATAAAGTGATTCGGCAAAACGTTGCAGAAGAGACAAAGCCGGGTGAATCGCCAGAAGACTATGTGCAACGGCTGGCTCTGGAAAAGGCACGCGCAGGCTGGAACAGCCTTTCTATCGATGAACGCAAACCGGTGCTGGGTGCTGATACGGCGGTTGTAATTGATGAACATATTTTAGGGAAGCCAAAACATCGTGACGATGGTTTGGCCATGCTGGAACAGTTGTCGGGTCGTTGTCATAAAGTGTATTCGGCAGTGGCGATAGTGACGCAAACTGAAGCGCTGAAAGTAAAATGCAGTCAGGTATGTTTTGAAAGTCTGGACTCGGCGATGCGCGAAGCTTACTGGAACACGGGTGAGTGTCATGATAAAGCCGGAGCCTACGGTATTCAGGGCAGGGCGGCGGCATTCATCAGTAGACTGGATGGTAGCTATTCGGGAGTCATGGGGCTGCCGTTATTTGAAACTACGGTATTGCTGAAGCAGTTTGGAATTAATTTATTATAAGTCATCATACGTAGGACTTAAGCATGAGCACAATTGTAGGTACGGCTTCAGCCGTACAATACACGACATTTAACCGTGATTGTTCGCCTGAAGGCGAAGCTACAGGTAAATGAATTCCTTAAGTACCTACGTATGTATAAGTCATAAGCTATGATGGTGAGTATTGCCCACCAATTTAAACGTCAAAAAAACAGGAGCCAGCCAGGCAGGTAAGATGAGCGAAGAATTACTAATTAATGTTACTCCGCAGGAGACGCGGGTTGCTTACGTAGAAAATGGCGTGTTGCAGGAAGTTCATATTGAACGTGCGCAGCGCCGAGGTCTGGTAGGTAACGTGTATAAAGGGAAAGTATGTCGTGTATTACCGGGTATGCAGGCTGCCTTTCTTGAAGTTGGATTAGCACGCACCGCATTTCTGCATGTTTCAGATATTTTGAATGCCCATTCCAGCCGCAATGGCGAGCAGGAAAGCTCCGATGTGAAGCCTGTCCCTGAGACCATCATGGAACTATTACGTGAAGGTCAGGATGCTATTGTACAGGTAGTCAAAGATCCAATGGGGACTAAAGGTGCGCGGCTAACCACACAAATTTCCATTCCCTCTCGTTATCTGGTTTACATCCCTGGTGCCGATCATATTGGTGTATCACAGAAAATTGATGAAGAAAATGAGCGGCTTCGACTGAAAGAGATCATCAGCAAATACCAGAGTGAATTTGATCCGGGCGGTTATATTATTCGTACCGTGGCGGAAGGTGTTTCTGAAGAAAATATTTATAATGATATGTGCTTCTTGCAGAAAATGTGGAGTGCAATTCAGGAAAAATCAGCCAACGCGAAAAGCGGCACACTTATTCATGAAGATATGCCACTGGTAATGCGCACCATGCGCGACATGAGTGGTATCGAACTGGAAAGAGTGCGCATTGATTCTCGTGCCACCTTTGAAAAGGTCAAGAAATTTTCCAGTAAGTTTATCTCGGATCTGGAAGGCAAAGTTGAATACTATCCCGGTGAGCGCCCCATCTTTGATATCTATGGGGTTGAAGATGAAATAAGAAAATCACTGGAGCGTAAGGTGCAGTTAAAGTCCGGTGGTTATCTAGTGATTGATCAAACAGAGGCGATGACCACGGTTGATGTTAATACCGGTGCCTTTGTCGGTCATCGCACGCTGGAAGAAACTATTTTCAAAACTAATTTGGAAGCGACGCAGGCGATTGCGCGCCAGCTTCGTCTGCGCAATCTGGGTGGAATTATTATTATTGATTTCATTGATATGATTGATGAAGATCATCGGCGTCAAGTATTGCGGGCGCTGGAAAATTGTCTATCAAGAGATCGTGCCAGAACCCACGTCAGCGAAGTGTCCAGTTTAGGGCTGGTGGAGATGACACGCAAGCGCACCCGTGAAAGCCTGGAACATGTGCTCTGTGAAACCTGTGTAACCTGTAATGGTCGTGGTTCTATTATGACGGTGGAAACCGTTTGCTATGAAATCTTTCGTGAAATTATGCGTGAGGATCGCCAGTTCGACGCGCAGAAATTTATGGTGCTGGCTTCACACAGCGTGATCGACCTGTTATTGGATGAAGAGTCTACCAGCGTGGCCGAGCTGGTAGACTTCATCGGTAAACCCATCCAGCTTCAGGTTGAAAGTGAATATACTCAGGAGCAGTTTGACATTGTGCTGATGTAGTAATAGGCAACATATTTATTTTATTTAACGGATGCCATGCAAGGAAATTGATGTGCAAAATAAATTTGTTGCCTTTGTTTTCCAATACAATCTGATCTAGATGCAAAAAAAACCTCACATTCTACGACGCGTTCGACGCTTTGTATTTTACAGTACAGCAGGCATCATCGTTGTGTTTGCGGTATTGATGTCGGCTCTACGTGTGATCGTAAGTGAGGCCGATAGTTGGCGTATGGAGTTGCAACAATTAGGAACCCACTCGCTTGAACGGCAGGTTTATATCAACGCGCTGGATGCGCGGCTGGATGGTCTTACTCCCGTACTGGTGGTGAAAAAAGTGCGGCTGATGAGTCTGGATGGCAAGACAGAATTATTCAGTTTCAATGAAGGCACGCTGACGCTGGATATTATTGGCTCTATTCGCACGCAGACATTTATTCCTACTGGATTTACTATTCAGGGAGCAGAACTTACTGTTGTTCGGCACAAAGATAAAAGTTTCAGTTTTAGAGGTATGGAACTTAAAAGTTTTGAAGATGCAGAGAAGAACACTGACTCCAGTGAATTCTCTAACTGGTTATTTCAACGTGACGATCTAAACATTCAGGACAGCAGTGTCATCTGGATTGATCAATTCAGGAATCAGCCTGCCTTGCGTTTGGAAAACGTTAATTTGCACCTGCATAACGAAGGTGATCATCATCAGCTAAAGGCCTCAGTAAATTTACCCGAAACGCTGGGTCGCAGTTTTGAGGTTGCGCTGGACGCGCATGGCAAAGTTGCCATGAACCCATCAAACTGGCGGGGAAAAATATATTTGCGTGGCAGTGGGATACAACCAACCCGCCTAAGAACAATTCCGGCAATTGAAGATTACCAGCTTATTGGTGGGGTCACAGACTTTGAGCTCTGGGGTGAATGGAACAAGGGTCAGCTTGAACAACTCAGTGGTGAACTGACGGCCTATAATCTGCTGCTTCAACATCCTGAGATGCAACAAAACTTGAGAGTTAAACTGCTCAGTGGCCTGTTTGATTATCAGTTTACAAAAACTGGCTGGATGCTGGATGTTAATCGGTTTCAATTTGTTGACGCCGAAGGTGGCTGGCTGAAAACCAGCTTCGGTATCCAGCAGTCTTTTGCCGATAACAAATCTGCCGCTAAACACATCCAGGTTAAGGCGAAACAATTTCGGCTTGAAAATATCAGTAGCCTGTTGTTACGCAGCGCACTGTTATCGGAGCAACAGACCGAGATGCTAGTCAACATGGCTCCCTCGGGAGATGTTGAAAATTTTCAGCTTGGTTTTTCTAACGATCCTGATAATAGAAATTTCAATGTACAGGCGAACTTTTCACAACTGGGGTTTAGCTCCTGGGAAGAACTGCCGGGTGCGCGTGGTCTTGGTGGCAGCATTCTCGGTGCGCAGGGACAAATAACGTTTAACCTGGAAAGTGATTATGCTGTATTTGATTTCCCCTGGCTGTTTCGTGAGCCGCTAAAAATTTCCAGTCTTAGCGGGATGTTTGGACTGCAACGTTATCAGCAGGGCTGGCAACTTTCGACAGACAGCCTGCTAGTAAAAAATGAAGATGCTGAAACGCAGAGCCGCCTGTTACTGGATATTCCTGATAGCGGCAGCTCAGCCCTGATGGATTTACAGGTACAATTTAAAAATGGTAATGCGGCGCATATCTCCCGTTATTTACCCGTTACTATCATGTCATCGGGTCTGGTGGACTGGCTGGATAGAGGGATCGTCTCAGGCAGAGTAATTCAGGGTGGCGCAATTTTCCGAGGACGACTGGCAGACTTTCCCTTCAGACAGAATGACGGCCAGTTTCGAGTCGAGTTTGAAGCAGAGAACGCAAGCGTTGATTATCTTGAAGGCTGGCCGGCAATAGATGACGGTTATTTAAAGGCTGTCTTTACTGATCGTGGCATGGATATTCAGGCCGAGAGTGGGAGAATATTTGATAGCCGTTTGTCAACAACCTCAATTCGAATTGAAGACTTTGAACATGCCAATTTACTTATCAGCGGTGAAGTGGACGGTGAGTTAAAAGACACGCTGCGCTTTCTGGTTGAAAGTCCCATTCAGCCAGAGATAAAGCCGCTACTCGATAGTTTTCATTATCATGGACGTACTCAGCTTGAACTTGAACTTTCTATTCCTCTGAATGATGAAGTAAAAAAGACGCAGCCACTTACGGTCAAGGGGCAGGTGCAGTTGGTGGATGCCGAACTGCTGATGCTGGATGACTTGATTGATATTACTGCGATCAATGGCAATATTGCCTTCACTCAGGATACGCAGACTGCCACCGATATTCGCGCACTAATTATGGGTGGAAAAGCCAGTATTGATATTGCTACAGGTTCTAAAAGTAAAGATCAGCCTGTGATCATTAAAGCAAATGGGAAAGTAGATAGTCGTCATCTGGCGAAAAAATTTGGTTTACCCGCGTGGCAGCAAATTAATGGTATGGCTGAACTGAGTGGAGAGTTAAGCATCCAGCATCAGTCCCGTGCTGGGACAAAAGCGATACTGAAAATCTCTTCACAACTGCAAGGTGTGGAGGTGAATCTGCCTCAGCCATTGGCCAAAGAAAAAAATGAGCAGCGTGATTCAACTCTGGAAGTTTTTTTTACTGACAATGGCAAGACAACACTCTATGCCCGCTCAAAAGATTACGTTTCGGCAGCGGTGGTGCTGGATACCACTACAGAACCTATGCGCCCGTCAAAGGCCTACGTTCATTTTGGTAAGGGTGAAGGACATTTACCGAAAACTGAAAGCTTAAAATTCAGTGGTAGTCTGTCGATGTTTAGTTTGACACCCTGGCTGGATGCGCTGAAACAGGGGCGTGATGAAGTGACACATTCGTTTGTTTCCCTGCCGTTAATATTTGATATGGCTTCATTGCAACTGGCAGCGGTGGCCGATGATGAAAATGCTAGCGCGGAAGAGTCGTCCGTTGCTGATATTGATGTCGATCAGTTCCCTTTGATTCAGGGGTCGATTAATGAATTGTTCTATGACGATGTTGCCATTGGTCGACTTGACATTAATACCTCGCGACTTAAATTTCGTAAAGGTATTCAGCTTGATTCGCTGACATTACAGGGTGAAGAGTTGGCTATGCAGGCTAGTGGTGAATGGGTGCAATGGCCGGGTCGGGATGTTAGTTCGATGGAGGTGAAACTGACTAGTCCGGATCTGGGTAAGATGCTTTCATCACTTGGATTCTCGGCCATATTCCAGGGTGGTGAGACCACACTTGAAGGTCGTCTTAACTGGCCAAATTCACCTATTGGGTTAAGTCTGTCAGAGCTTGAATCAAAATTAAAATATACGGTGACAGATGGCTCGATTGTTAGCGTTGAGCCGGGGGCGGGACGTTTGCTGGGATTGTTCAGTCTGGCAGCGCTGCCACGGCGTTTGATTCTGGACTTCAGTGATGCCTTTGGCGATGGTCTGTATTTTGACAGTATTGATGGTGAACTGGATGTTCATGATGGCAGTGTGTTTATGGATAATAATCTGATGAAAAGCCCGCTGGCACATATTACGGTTAGTGGCCGCACCGGGTTGGTGGATCGAGACTTTGACCAGTTGATAACGGTTAAACCACGGGGGGGAGATGCGTTGACGGCGGTAGCCGGGGGCATGATTTTCGGACCGCAAATTGGTGCAGCTATTTTGCTGCTGCAAAAAATCATCGGTAATGAGCTGCAGGATGCGACTGCAATTAAATACAAGGTAAGCGGCAGCTGGGAAAAACCGCAGATCATCCAGCTTGGTAAGCCGGAAGAAGCTGAAGAATCTTCAATTGACGATGTTGAATTTTAGGCCTGAGTTTTAACTCGGCCTGGCAGCCGTATAGATAGCTGAAGCTGCACCTGCAATATGCTATCCTCAGCCGCATGCATTACCGAATTCAATGGTTTATTCCGGTATTGTTTGTGGTCTTTTCCATGAGCATGCAGAGTCGTGCCTCAAGCTTTGTTATCACTGCACAGGACTGGGCGATGCCGCGCAGTGTTGCGCATATTATTGAGTTTCCCCCACTGGCGCAGGCGGTTGAGCAACTGCGCGTTCATCCTGACGCGCACTTACTGATTCACTACCCGGGTGGCGATGAAGGGGCATTATGGGTCAATGAGATGCAAAGCTGGCTGGTGGCGCTGGGTATCTCCAGTGAGCAACTGGAATTGATTCCGGGCAGCTCAAAGCAAACGGTGATTGAAATTGAAGTGGTTTCAAAAAATGGAAAACGTGTCATTAATAGCAACGATGAACAGAAAAATAACAAACCAAAATAACAAACCTATGGTAAATCAATGAAGCGAATTGCAGCAATACAAATGGCCTCAGGACCGAATGTCCGCGCTAATCTGACGGAAGCCGGGCGTTTGATTGGTAAAGCAGTGGATGCCGGTGCGGGTATGGTGGTGTTACCGGAAAACTTTGCCTGCATGGGGATGCGGGATGTCGATCAACTTAAACATCGGGAAAAAGAAGGTGAGGGTCCGATTCAAAATTTCCTGCGCGAGCAGGCGGACAAGCATCGAGCCTGGATAGTGGGGGGAACGCAGCCACTATTTGCGGATGACGAACAGCGGATGCGCGCGTCGTGTCTGGTTTACGATGATCGCGGGCAGCTGCGTGGCCGCTATGACAAGATTCATTTGTTTGATGTCTGGTTGGAAGAAAACGATGAGACTTATCATGAGTCCGCTATCACCGAACCCGGTGATCAAATCACCGTTATTGATACGCCCTTTGGTCGGCTGGGGTTGGCGGTCTGTTATGACCTACGCTTCCCTGAACTGTTCCGGCGGATGATGGCCGAGCAGGTTGATATTTTTGCGATTCCTTCTGCCTTCACCGCGATAACTGGACGGGCGCATTGGGAAATGCTGTTACGGGCGCGGGCTATCGAAAACCTTTGTTATGTGGTGGCCTCGGCGCAGGGAGGCTATCACGTTAATGGCCGGGAAACTCACGGTCACAGCATGGTCGTTGATCCCTGGGGTGGGGTGGTGGATGAGCTGGATAATGGTTCTGGATTTGTGCTGGCCGGAATTGAACTGGAAAGAGTGAAAAACATTCGCCGTAGCTTCCCGGTTTTACAACATCGAAAAATACCCTGCGATATTAGCAATGCAGGATAATTCGCTAGCCAGAGTTAGCGCGCTTTTACTCGAACCTTCCGGGCTGGGTGAAAATGATCTGCAATCGGTGCTGGATCAACTGATGGTTCATGAGGTGGATAGCGCCGATCTATATTTTCAGTTAAGCCGCCACGAAGCCTGGGTGCTCGAAGACGGTATCGTTAAAGAAGGCAGTCACAATATCGAACAGGGCGTTGGCGTGCGCGCCATCAGTGGTGAGAAGACCGGCTTCGCGTATTCCGATGAAATTATTTTACCGGCGCTAAGTGAAGCCGCGAAGGCGGCGCGCGCCATCGCCCGTAGTGGTCGTCAGGGGCAGGTGCAAAGCTGGCAAAAACGCAGCGGCCATAGCCTGTATCTTCCCGTGGATCCACTGCAATCGTTGGCAGCCGAAGACAAGATAGCCCTGTTACAAAAAATTGATGTCTATACGCGCAGCCTCGACACACGGGTCAAGCAGGTGATCGTCAGTCTGGTGGGCGTGGATGAAGCGATTTTAGTGGCTGCCAGTGATGGTACGCTGGCATCAGATATCCGTCCGCTGGTGCGCATGAATGTGAATGTGATCGTCGAGCAGAACGGTAAGCGGGAATCGGCCAGTGCGGGAGGCGGTGGACGTCTCGACTATCAATATTTTATTGATGATGACCGTGCCATGGAGTTTGCCCGTGAAGCGGTGCGCCAGGCGCTGGTGAATCTGGATGCGGTCGATGCACCGGCAGGTAGTATGCCCGTTGTCCTCGGGCCAGGATGGCCGGGCGTGCTGTTGCACGAAGCAATTGGTCATGGTTTGGAAGGTGACTTTAATCGTAAGGGCAGTTCGGCTTTTGCTGGGCGTATTGGCGAACAGGTGGCTTCACCTCTGTGTACCGTGGTCGATGATGGCGCGATGCCGGGACGACGTGGCTCACTGAATATCGATGATGAAGGCACGCCGACGCAACAGACGGTGTTGATTGAAAACGGTATTCTTAAAGCGTATATGCAGGATAAACATAATGCCGGGTTAATGGGCGTGGCCTCGACCGGCAATGGGCGGCGCGAATCCTATGCCCATCTGCCCCTGCCACGGATGACCAACACCTACATGTTGGCAGGGGAGCAGGATCCCGCAGAAATAATTGCCTCGGTAGACAAAGGTTTATACGCGGTTAACTTTGGTGGTGGTCAGGTGGATATCACCTCGGGCAAATTTGTGTTCTCCGCCTGTGAAGCCTACCTGATTGAAAATGGTAAAGTAACCCAGCCCGTTAAGGGCGCAACGCTGATTGGCAATGGCCCGGAAGTGCTGACCCGGGTGTCGATGGTGGGCAATGATCTGGCGTTGGACTCCGGCATCGGAGTTTGCGGCAAGGAAGGTCAGAGTGTCCCGGTGGGCGTCGGCCAGCCAACCCTAAAGATCGATAATATGACCGTGGGTGGCACGGCAACCTGATGCTATCCAGTGGCTAGTGACGAGTAGCTTGTAGCTGGGAAATTCAGGTAGCGAGTAAAAACGTGGAGCCGGTTTATACTTTGCTAGC
>CAZIJT010000078.1:0-12010 GCA_964539595.1 uncultured Thiohalophilus sp.
CTGGCCATCGGTAGCATGGGATACAATATGCACGGCATCGAGGTTGTCGTAGCCGCTGAGAATCTGGCTGATCTGATCAATGCCGCTTTTGCTGCTATCAATCGTCACCACAGTTAGCTGCCGATCAGTATCAGTATTAGCCGTAATGTCATCGACAATTTTTTGGTAGTCCTGGGTGGCCGTATCGACAATCACCAGCTCCTGACGAACAAGTGCGGCGGCAGCATCCGCAACACCCGGCTCAAGCGACGCTTCCATCACCGGGGTACTCGATGCCTCGAGTACGGCAGGATCAAGCAGCACCGCTTCAATACCATCCGACAACAGAATACGTGCCTCCAGCTCTTCCATTAGCTCAAGCTTCTGATCGGTTGCTGGTAATATATTTTTACGACTACGTTTCATCATAAATACTAATAACCACTGTAAAATCAACAAGATAAAACATTACCAGGTGCAAATTAGACTGTGGCTAAAAAATGCGCACCTTATATATAGATCGGCATTTCAAGTCGAGACTTTAATCTGTTTTTATTTGTATATCAAAGACTTACAAGAACACATCTCCCCGCAGCAAGCGAACGGGGTATCCGTTATTGTAGGTTCGACTTCAGTCGTACCGGTACGACTGAAGTCGAACCTACAATCAGGCACGCCGCAAGCAATGGAGAATTAAACCCAGAGAAATTAAATGTAAGGCAGGAAAGGAAACAGGTTGTGGCTAATACGCAGTAAATTGCTACTCAGGGCGACCAGAAAAGGCCAGCATTTGCTCAACTTGTTCTTCTGTTTTTAATACATCACGACGTATTTGCCGGTAAAACCGTTCAACTTTCCACTGAGAAAGAAATAAAGCCAATCGCACAGCCATGCCCCTGCCCGGTTTACTATGGGTGATATTTTTTCTCAGCCAGAAATACAACCATGCCGGGCAATGCGTTTTGAGTAAATCATCATCGAGTGAAATAATAGCTTCACAACTGCCGGGATCACCCTGACGGGCACAGCGTCCAAATAACTGCCGATCAATACGTCGAGCTTCGTTGTATTCAGTTGCGATCACATGCAGGCCCCCCAGATTGGCAACACCTTGATGCAAAGGAATGTCGGTGCCTCGCCCCGCCATATTGGTCGCCACCGTGATGTAGCCCTTCTTCCCGCCTTCGGCAACGATCCTGGCTTCATCATGATCCTGTCGCGCATTTAATATCCGGTGCGCCAACCCGGCTTTCGTCATCAATCGACTCAGGTATTCTGATTCCTGCACGGAGCGGGTGCCGACCAGTATCGGCCTGCCCTGCAAGTGCAATTGTTGAACCCGCTTGATGATTGCTGTCCACTTTGTTTCAACATTTTGAAATAAATTCAACCCTAACCAGTGTCGTTTAGTTGGTTTATAAGTTGGAACGGGTATCACATTTAATCCATAGACTGCTTTTAATTCCCCGGATACTTCTCTGGCTGTGCCGGTCATACCGGCAAGATGCAAATAGCGGCGGAAGAAGCGCTGATAGGTTAAACGAGCAATTGTTTCTTTGTGCCCAGACAGGGCACAACCTTCTTTGGTTTCTATCAACTGGTGCAAACCCTGCTCCCAGTTTCGATCAGACATTAAACGCCCCGTATGCTCATCAATGATATGGATCTTGCCATCGCGCACAAGATATTGTTTGTCTCGAATAAAAATATGCAGACTAACAAGTGCCTGATGAATTAACTCTTCACGACGACGTTTGGCCTGCCACAAGGCTCCCATAGATGCAGTTTTGCTTTCAATATCACTGAGGCCCTTTGCCGTAAAACTAATTTCACGTTGGCATATTTTATAATCAAGATCTGGCTTTAAACTTTGTGCAAGTAACAATGCCTGCCGATACAGAGCCTGCGTCATCCCCAGGTTTTGAGACTGCTTTGATATTATTAGCGGTGTGCGTGCCTCATCAATCAATACGCTGTCTGCTTCATCAACAATTGCAAAACAGAGTCCCCGCATCATTAGTTTGTTTTGTTGCTTGTCATCCTCATATAGCCGCTTAAGTTGCAAATGCATTCGACCTGTTTTATTACCCATGGCAATGCGGTCACGCATATAATCAAACGCAATTTGTTTATTACTGCCATAAACAATATCGCAGGCATAGGCCGCCTGCCTTTGCTCTAAATTCATTTGCTCCTTAATAACCCCTACTGACAACCCAAGAACCGCATAAAGCTGCCGCATTGTTTGCGCATCTCGCTCAACTAGATAATCATTGACCGTAATAATATGAACAGGCACACCCGCAAGCGCTGCCGTACAGGCTGGCAAGATTGCCGTCAGTGTTTTACCTTCTCCGGTTTCCATTTCCGCCAGCGAACCCTTCAACATGATCCAACCACCAATTAGCTGACAATTATGGTGGCGCATGCCAAGCACTCTGACCGAAGCTTCACGAATAAAGGCAAAAGCCAGCATCACCAGTTGATCGTTCATGCCATACATATTTAACTGCTTTTTTAAAAGCAGAAGTCGTTGGCTAAATTCATCCTTGCTTAGCCGTTTTAATTTTTTCTCATAACTGTCAACCTGTTTGATCATTCGTTTCCAGCGCAACATCTTCAAGGGTATCCTGTATTGCACTGCACCCACTACGCCAAGCAAGCTAGTTAAAAGCCCATTTTCTATAACCTCCTGCTGCTGGGGATAAATACCCATTTTTATCCCCGGACGAATGCTGGATTTATTTCGTAACCGATATTTTTGTTTTATTTTTTTAGACATTAAATCGTCTCAGGAATAGTTGCCGCAAGGATCGATACCATTGCTCCGCCAACGGTTCAGCGCCATGCCCAAAGCGAACATAGACACGGCTGCCCATATATTCGACAGCTGGATTATCGGGTAAAGAAAGTTCAAACTGGAATACTTTTTTTATCGCAGTAACGCCGGCTTTATCCCCCTGAACAACAAGAATATCTCCGCCACCCGCACTTCCCAGCGCCATACTCGGTAATTGTTCAGAGCCCGCTGGGGTCACACTTTTAATTTTTGCCTGTATAGTTTCCCCCGGATGATCGACAAGCTGCACCACAATGTTATCGATGTATTCTCGAATCAAACCCACATCTTCCTGCAGAACCACCGCTCTTACCACGGTAGTTTCGTGATTTACAACATAGCCAAGCAACTCCCCCTGACGTATATACCGACCCGGCATATCCTGATAGTTTGGCATCACAAAACGCCCGGACTCTTTACTGTAAATAACCAGTTTATCCCTACGCTCATAAAACTGGGCAATTTTCAGATCCAGTACTTTCAACCCATGCTTAATGATTTCTGCTTTAACCCGGTTATTCCATAGCGCATTAAGTCGTATGCGTATTTCATTGCGTTGCTCTAATAATTGATCCAGTTCATATTTAAGAAATGGATCTTCAAATTTAATTAGCGCCTGATTTTTTTCTACATTTACGCCGGATTGCACTAAAACTTTTGATACAAATCCATTTGTTCCCGCACGTAGCTGTGCTTGCTCTGGTAGCCAGATCACCCCCTGAGCCGAAGTCCATAAGGGAACCGGGGTAAAAAAGGTAAAGCAAATAACCGCCACAGAAAATGCACTACTAATAAGAATTGCCTTTGCTCGCTGCTTGCGTAGTAGCGGGCTGGTAAATAATGTTATCAGCAACCGGATAAAGGGCAGGGCAAACATGCTGATGCAGCCCCAGATCGCCAAAATCACACCGACAACAAAAAACTTCTCTGCTACCAAAAAAATGATAGCGGCAACAATAAACATCCGATAAAAAAATGAAGCAACCGCATAACCAAACAGCCATATACGCTCATCATTACTCGAAGCAGGCGAGCGTGCTTCAGTAACGCCAAAAATATAATGCTGCAATAGATACCCAAGATAGCGTTTTGAACGCGAGGCAAGGTTTGGCATTTCAAGCGCATCGGCCAACATATAATAGCCATCAAACCGCAGCAATGGATTCGCATTAAAGAAAAGCGTTGAGATACCACCAATCAAAATAATATTATATGCAATCGCACTGAGCAGACCTGATTCAACATTTAACCAGAAGAACAGGGCAAACGAGGCGATAAACATCTCGACCATCATGCCTTCAGCACCAACCAATAAGCGTCGGCGTTTATTGGGGAAAGCCGACGCACTGGAGGCATCCACATAGGGGACAGGCATAAACATCAAAAACAATATTCCCGTTTCATGGACTTCACCGCCCCAGACTTTAACCGTGAAGGCATGACCAAACTCGTGCATAACTTTTACAAAGGGATAGGTTAGCCATAAAAGTAAGATGTTTTGCCCGGAAAACACTCGGTCACTAACATTTTCAGTCAGCGCGCCCCAGTTCATCGCCGCAAGAACAAAAGCAGTAAGCACGACTGATAACCAGAAAATCCCACCCCAAATTGAAAATAGCGGTCGCACCAAAAGCATGACGCTGTCTAAAAGGCGGTTTGGATCAAATAAGGGGATGCAGATTGAAAATGGGTTTGTTAGACGCTTCTTCCATTTTTGTTTTTGCTGCTGTTTGCTTCTGCGAAATAAATCTAGACTATCTGGCGGAACATCACATTTTAATAAATCATTACCATGCAATTTCCCCAACATAGAAATCATTTCATCCTGAGTAGGAGCTTCATCTTTTAACTTATCAAGTGCATCGTTCCATATGTCCTTTATCACCCGTTTACCATTCATACGACCCAAAATATAATACGCCGCTGAGTTGAACCGATAACATCGACCTGTGCTTTTATCAAGCAACACGTACCAAAGCCGATGTTTATGCTTATGTCGGTAAAGCCGGGTATGTTCCCGCAAAGAGGGCTTTAGCGCGGATACCTTATACCAATGCTGGCTAAATACCTGTTCCATTAGTAAAACCTGCTCATGGTGACAAATACCATAATTTCATTTGCAACCATTCAACCAGTGGGTGAGTCCATATCCAGATCCACTTTTTCTCCCCAGTATCAATTTTTCCAATACCTTCCATTCCTGGGCGTAGAATCTTTGGTACTTCATTTAATTTTGCTTCAACTCTAAAATAATTAATTTTATTTTCAGTAATTGAAATGGGTGTGATTTTTGTCACTTCAAACTTTAAGCGTTGATTTGGCAAGCTCGATAATGCCAGATGACCTGACTGACCTTTTTCTATCGCCCTAATTTCGCGCTCATCCACCTGAAGGATAATGCGATAGTCTTCCAGTGGCGCAATCGTAAATAGTGATTGGCCTTGCTCAACTGGCGCACCGAGTGACTGACTTAAATCACCTTCAATAATTACACCATCAATGGGTACTCTTATTTTTGTTCGCAGCAGTTTTTCATTAATCAGGCGAAGTTGTGCTTTTGCCTGCGCAACCTGCGCATTTAGAATGCCGACCTTTGCCCGATCACGTTCAGCCAGAGCACTACGATATTCACTTTTGTACTCTTCCAGCTTGCTATTAAGATTAACTTGCTCAAGAATAATGTCGTTATCTTCCAACGAAATTAGCAGGCTATCTTTTTTTACCAGATCACCCGCACGTGCCGAGGCGGTTAGAACAAAGCCTGAAATAGGTGCAACCACCGTTCTTTGTGTTCCACCTTCAAGAATGGCATTTGCGATAATTCTATGTTCACCGCTAATAAAGGATAAAATAATCGCCAGCGTGACTATTGAGGAAGCCACCGTTTTCAACCAGACATGATTTAAACCGAATAATTTTTTTAGCTGGGTAGTAAACGACAAGGCAAGTTTAGAAATGATCCACCTGTCACTTTCTCTTTTTTGTTTTAAAATAGGGCCAACCAGCATCGCTAGTTGTTCACACATTTCGACCGCAGCAGTTTCGAAAGGTCGTTCAATGCTACGCTCAAAGCATAGCGCGCCAAACATTTCACCATTGTGTACCAGTGGCACAGTACAAATTGCATGTTCAGTTTCATGTCGCGAAAGCAATTCGTGTGCGCTCACCACCTGACTAGCTACGCTGGAGGGAAAAATAACACTGGCATCCTGATCCACAGACTCATCCATTGCACTGCCGATATGTTGCAGCAATACACTTTTATTATCGAAGCTTGCACTATGTGACAAGGCACAAACTTCGATACATTTCCCCTTAACCAGCCCCAGGCTCACACGTTCACAATCAAGCCGCACAGCGGCCTCAGTAACCAATGCGGTTGCTGAATTTTTAAAACTATCCGTTTCAAGACATTGAATCAGTAGTTCAAGAATATTAACCAGTCGAATATTAACCGAGGCAGTTTGTTGACGCAGCAGTATACCTAGCCAGGCACAGCCCCACTGTAATAACTCTAAAATAGCTTTTTGTTTCGCAACAGAACGATGTGAAACTTCAATTGCCACCACGCCGACAAGGTGGCCACCAATTCGCAAGGGATAACCTAGATAGTCAGACTGCGTACCTTTATTGCCAATTAATTTCGTTCCGTCTTTGATCACGCCTCGCTGCCTGTCGATGGCTTCTTTGGCAATATTCGTAAGCCCGGGAGTGGGCACCGTATTATTCGGCCAGTAGGCAGACTGAACCAGATTACCATCACCCGGTGCGCCGATGATGACAACACCACGCTCGACGCCGGTAATCATATGGCACTGTAGACTCAGCCAGGGTCTGGCCAGGGTGTCTAGTGCAGTTGACTCAAATACTTTTAACAAACGCTATTTCCTGCCATATTCTATTTATTACAGAAATTATCGGCTCACAAAAAAAGCAGTTTAATTATATTTAGGAATAGTTCTCAATATTCTTTCGCTGAAACTGGCTGCAAACTCAAACAGTTTGAATAACAACAGCTTAGCTATCGAATACAGCCGACGTCAAAAATCGGGCGTTATCAGAGGAGAATGATGGGGGAAGAGCTAACGCATTGCTTCATTCGGGGGGGGATCTGAGTATGTAGGTACGGCTTCAGCCGTACCAGTACGACTGAAGTCGTACCTACAAATAAAACTTCGCTGCAAGCAACGGAGATTAATCAGGGCTTGCTTAGCTTAGATGACCTTCGAGAAACGCTGTTCTGTTTTATTGCGTAAATAAATATCGAACACCATGCAGATATTTCGAATCAATAGTTTTCCGGCTGAATTTACTTTGATTCTTTCTGCACTGAGTTCAAGTAAACCATCGTCCATCATGATTTTAATATCATCAATCTCAACTGCAAAGTAATCTGCAAAGTTAATATTAAATTTATTTTCAATCTCGGCAAAGTTCAGTACGAAATTACAGATCAACTGATTAATTACTTCCTGCCGTAGTCGATCATCAGCTGACAGGGCGAAGCCCCGAAAGATAGCCAACTCATTATTATCAATCCGTGCTGTGTAATCATCCATTGGTTTGAAGTTTTGCGCAAAGCAGTCACCCACTTTGCCAATCGAGGTGACGCCTAGAGCCACAAGATCACAGTCAGCATGGGTGGAGTAACCCTGGAAGTTTCGATAGAGCAAACCATTGGCCTGAGCAATTGCTAATTCATCATCCGGTTTGGCAAAATGATCCATGCCGATATAGACATAACCGGCGGCAATTAAAGTATCAATGGTGCTTTTCAGGATCGCAAGTTTTTCATCCGCCGAGGGCAGATCTGCTTCATTGATACGCCGTTGCGGTTTGAACATTTCGGGTAAATGCGCATAGTTGAAAACCGAGAGTCTGTCCGGGTTCATCTGCAATACTTTTTCAAGTGTTGCGTTAAAGGTCGCCATGCTTTGATGCGGCAAGCCATAAATAAGATCCATGCTAACCGAATGAAAGCCTTCGCTGCGCGCCGCTTCAATCACCGCATAGGTTTGTTCTTCTGGCTGAATTCGATTAACGGCTTTTTGCACACGAGGATCAAAATCCTGAACGCCGAGACTCATGCGGTTGAAACCCACTTCGCGCAAAATCGCGATAGTTTCTGCCGTCGCCTCACGCGGATCGATTTCTATCGAATACTCGCCTTCGCTATCATCCACTAAATCAAAATATTTGCGCGTCATATTCATTAGCTCGCGCATTTCATCATGGCTGATAAAGGTCGGTGTGCCGCCACCCCAGTGCAGCTGCCTGACTTTACGGCTCGGATCAAACAGTTCACTCTGCATCGCCAGCTCTTTATAAACTCGACGCAGGTAAGGTTCAGCGCGACTTCTATCTTTAGTCGCAATTTTATTACAGCCACAGAAAAAACAGATGGTATCGCAAAAAGGAATATGAAAATAAAGCGACAGATCCCGCCCCGTTGCATTACTGGCTTCGACCTGCGCTTTATAATCAGCAACAGTAAAGTCCGTATGAAATTGCACGGCGGTTGGATAAGAGGTGTAACGCGGCCCTGCTTTGTCGTAACGGCGGATTAAATCAGGATCAAATATAAGTTCGGACATGATGTTCTTCGGCGGTAAGGTAGGTTGCTTAAGTATAGCAGGGGCGGCAGCGGGTTTTAATACCTCGCGTCAGCCAACCTCAGTTTCCAATCCCTTTCGATGGGTAGTGTTAATCAAATTTAACAAACCTTTAAACGGCAGAATAAGATTACTCTGGCTTTTAACTAAACTCATAAAAGCAAGATCTTCGTCGGCAAATTCGTAGCGATCTTCTTTTAAGCTCGCCATCATCTCTTTCAACTGCTGCTCCAGAATATCGACAAAGTTTAAGGCTCCTTCCATAAATTCTTCATCAAACTCTACGGAAAAACGCAGTTCTTCAACTTCAAATATACCCTGTTCGACCAGATCGATATAGGCGTCAATGGTGGCAGGCCGTTTCATCATTATCGTATTCTCCAAAATTCCTGATGTTTATTACAGACTTTTCGCTGCGTCAGTAAAGTCACTATGATAATCGGAAAGCTGGTCGGCTTCGAGTAAAAACACACCGTCTCCGCCATATTCAAAGTCCAGCCAGGTAAAGGGGACTTGCGGGAACTGCTGACTCAGCGCCTCGGCACTGTTACCTACTTCGATAATGATCACGCCTTCTGGCTGCAAATAATCGGCTGCATCACGCAGCATGGGGATCACTAAATCCAGCCCCTGGCTGCCAGCGGCCAGCCCCAGCGCCGGCTCGCGCCGGTATTCATCCGGCAACGCTGCCATATCCTCAGCATCCACATAGGGCGGATTAGAGACAATCAAATCATAGCGCTGCCCTGACAAGCCGCCGAAGAGATCCGACTCAAACAGGTGCAGGCGATCTTCCAGACCATGCTCACGCACATTGCGCAGGGCGACATCCAGCGCACCGGCGGAAATATCACTGGCATCCACCTGCGCCTGTGGCAAAGCAAACGCCGTGGCAACGGCAATACAGGCGCTGCCGGTGCAAAGATCCAGCACTCGTTCAACTCGATCTGGCTCCAGCCAGGGACGAAAGCCATTGGCAATCAATTCGGCAATCGGTGAACGCGGCACCAGCACCCGCTCATCCACATAAAAAGGCAGACCGGCAAACCAGGCTTTGCCGGTAAGATAAGCCGCAGGCAGACGTTCATCCACGCGCCGCTGTAGCAGTTTGGAAATTAAGGCTTTTTCGGTATCAGTAAGGGGATTAGCCAGTATTTCTTCAGCAAAATCTGGGGCTAAACCTAATGCATGGGAAACCAGCCAGGCGGCTTCATCCAGCGCATTATCGGTACCGTGACCAAACCAGACACCAGCCTCCTGCAGATAGTTCTGCGCCGCGAGAATCGCATCACGCAGGCTCGTAGTGGCTTCCAGTTTCAGTCCCGACATGGGGATCACTCAGACCGGTTTTTTTGCATGTTTGGGGCGAAATGCTTTGATCACGCTTTCATTGGTTTCGATATAGGGGCCTTCGAGCAGATCAATGCAATATGGCACTGCCGGGAATACGGCATTTAAACAGTCATCGATGGCCGAAGGCTTGCCCGGCAGGTTGATAATCAGGCTCTGGCCACAGATTCCGGCAATCTGCCGCGAGAGAATCGCGGTGGGCACAAACTTCAACGACACCGCGCGCATCTGCTCGCCAAAACCATCAAGGATTTTGTCGCATACCGCCTCAGTGGCTTCCGGGGTGATATCACGTAACGCCGGGCCGGTGCCGCCAGTGGTGACGATCAGGCAACAACCCTCATCATCCGCCAGCGCTTTCAGCGCAGCTTCAACCTGATCCTGCTCGTCCGGCACAATCTGCGCCACGACTTCCCATTCACTGCTCAGGGCTTTTTCGAACCAGGCCTGCATCGCTGGTCCGCCCAGATCCTCGTACTCGCCGCGGCTGGCGCGGTCAGAAACGGTCAACAGACCGATGCGTGTCGTCATTGCTGTCATACTGTCCTCACATCAATATTCGTACAACTGCCATCTTACCCAAATTCAGCCCACCACACCTCTCAAAATTTATTCTAATAACGTCTACTCTTGAAACCTAGGGGCTGTTGATCTTTCAGATGTTAGGCTGATTTTGAGAAAATTTTAGTCCTGACAAGGCATTTTTTACGTATCAATGCACTCCATTGATAGTGAAAAATAACGCAGGCAGGGCTAAAATTAGCCAAAATCAGACAATAGATGAAAGATCAACAGCCCCTAGCCTCAGCATCTATAATAAATGAGTATGAAAGAACGTATTCGACAAGCTGCGGTTGCCGGGAGCTTTTATCCCACCGACACAGATGAATTAACCCGGGTGCTGGCACAGTTTTTAGTGCAGGCTGAGCAACAGCAACCGAACCATGGCCTTACGCCCAAGGCCATCATCGTTCCTCATGCCGGCTACATCTATTCCGGCTCAGTAGCCGCCAGCGCCTATCAACGGCTAAGCATGGCACATCACAAAATAAACCGGGTGGTAGTGCTTGGCCCCTCACACCGCGTGGCTTTTCACGGCTTAGCCAGCTGTCGTGCCAGTGATTACATCACCCCGCTGGGATTAATCCCACTGGATAGCACAAGCCTCAGGCAGATCGAAACATTGCCACAGGTGAGCGTGAACGATGCCGCCCATATCCCTGAACACAGTATCGAAGTCCAGCTACCCTTTTTACAAACTGTTCTGGATGAATTTGTACTCGTACCGTTGCTGGTGGGGGATGCTGATGAAACCGAGGTCGCGCAGGTGCTTGAGCAATTATGGGGAGATCAGCACACGCTCATCGTGATCAGCTCCGATCTCAGTCACTTCCATAATTACGCCGATGCACAACAGCGGGATCAACACACTTCACGCGCCATTGAAACACTCAACCCGGCCACAATTGGCTATGAGGATGCCTGTGGCCGCAATCCCATCAATGGTTTATTGCAACTCGCAAAGCGCTACGCCATGCATGTGGAAACTGTGGATTTACGCAATTCGGGCGATACCGCGGGGTCTCGTGATCAAGTCGTGGGTTACGGTGCCTATCTGTTTTTCGAGCATCAGGCCTGAGATCATGCTTGAACATAAGGATCAAACCATCCTGCTTGAGATCGCCCGTAGCTCGATTGCCCACGGACTGACACAGGCTCAACCCTTACCTGTCAAACTGGATGACTATTCCCCTGCCCTGCAGGCGTTACGCGCCAGCTTTGTTACCCTGCAAATCAACCAGCAACTACGTGGCTGCATCGGCAGCCTCGAAGCACATCGACCCTTAGTAAAAGACATCGCAGAAAACGCCTTTGCCGCGGCCTTCCGTGACCCGCGTTTTGCGCCGCTCAGCGAGCAGGAGTTCAATCAACTTGATTATCATATTTCCATTCTCAGCCCCACCGAAGCCCTTGCCTTTGAATCAGAAAATGAGTTGCTAAAGAAACTGCGCCCCGGTATTGATGGACTGGTATTAAGTCAACAGGGACACCGGGGTACATTCCTGCCCTCGGTCTGGGAACAACTACCTCAAGCCCGGCAGTTTCTCGCCCAACTGAAAGTCAAAGCCGGACTCTCGGCTGATTACTGGTCGGATAGTATTCGAGTAGAACGTTATACGGTGGAAGATATCAAAACTGAGTAAATAAGCCTGCCACAAACAGATTGGGT
>CAZIJT010000079.1:0-1393 GCA_964539595.1 uncultured Thiohalophilus sp.
ATCCTGCTCCCAAAGCAGGCGCGCTACCAGGCTGCGCTATACCCCGAATTCAGACATCCTGTGTCTGACCTGCCCTGTGGACAGGAAGGCGGCGATTCTACGCCCAAGTAGTTCAGCCGTCAATCCGACAAAATAGACACTTGGCGCAAACCGGCTCAGGCTGTAACCTTATCAGCTTCAGGATTTCAGGATTATCACACAGAATATGACCGCCAACATTATCGATGGCAAGACGATTGCCGCTGAGCTTCGCAACACCATCCGACAACAGGTAGAGGCTCGCCTGCAACAGGGGCGGCGTGCGCCGGGGCTGGCGGTGATTCTGGTCGGTCAGGATCCCGCCTCCGAAGTCTATGTGCGCAACAAACGCAAGGCCTGTGAGGAAACAGGTATAGTCTCAGTAGCTCACGATCTGCCTGTCAGCACCCCCCAGGAAACCTTGTTAGAACTGATTGACACACTCAATCTCGACGCCAATGTCGATGGCATTCTGGTGCAACTGCCGCTGCCCGAACATATAGATTCTGAGACGGTGATTGAGCGCATCCATCCCGACAAGGATGTTGATGGCTTCCATCCCTATAATATTGGCCGTCTGGCGTTACGTATGCCGGTGCTGCGTCCCTGTACCCCGCGTGGCGTGATCACTCTGCTGGAAAGTACCGGCGAACCCCTGCGTGGCCGTAATGCAGTCATTGTCGGCGCATCAAATATCGTCGGGCGACCGATGGGACTGGAGCTATTACTCGCCGGTTGTACCGTTACCACCTGTCACCGCTTTACCCGCGATCTGGCCGCCCAGGTACATCAGGCCGAGGTTTTAATTGTCGCGGTGGGCAAACCGGGTATCGTCAAAGGCGAGTGGATCAAACCGGGAGCCACCGTGATCGATGTAGGCATCAACCGCACCAAAGACGGCAAACTGGTCGGAGATATTGAATTCGATGTTGCTGCTGAACGCGCGGGCTGGATCACACCGGTTCCCGGCGGTGTGGGGCCGATGACCGTGGCCACCTTGTTGCAGAATACGCTGGAAGCCAGCGAAAAATAACCTCTCCCCTGTAGGTTCGCCTTCAGGCGAACATGTACGGCTGAAGCCGTACCTACGGTTAAAAAATTTTACCCTCGCCGCCAGCTTGTTCCCTCAGCCCCGTCTTCCAGCACAATTTTTTCTTCAACCAGTAAATCACGGATACGATCACTTTCCGCCCAGTCTTTGCTGGCGCGCGCGGCATTACGCTGTTCGATCAGGGTTTCAATTTCCGCTGCACTCAATCCCTGCTCTGCACTATCCGCATTGCCTTCACCCTGCAACCAGGCTTCGGCGTTACTTTGCAACAGCCCTAAACGATCAGCTAATTGCTGCATAGTCACGGCCATAATGGTGGCCGCA
>CAZIJT010000079.1:1493-4224 GCA_964539595.1 uncultured Thiohalophilus sp.
TGCGGGAATTGCAAATCCATACCGCCGCCATGAATATCGAAATGATTGCCCAAGCAGCAGGTGGACATGGCCGAGCATTCTATATGCCAGCCTGGTCGCCCCGCGCCCCAGGGCGAATCCCAGCTTGGCTCATCTGGCTTGGCCGACTTCCAGAGTACAAAATCCAGTGGATCGTTCTTGGCTTCATCTACCGCGACCCGCTCACCTGATCGCAGATCTTCGATATTTTTACCCGAGAGCTGGCCGTAATTTTCAAACTTGCTGACTGCGTAATAAACGTCACCATTGTCGGCTGCATAAGCATAGCCCTTGTCCACCAGGGTCTGGATCATCTCGAGAATCTCCTGCATATGCAGGGTCGCACGCGGTTCTTCATTCGGCGGTAAAACATTCAGTGCAGCAATATCCGTATGCATTTCCGCGATAAAGCGTCCGGTCAGTGCATTGAAATCCTCACCATTCTCGTTGGCGCGGGCGATAATCTTGTCATCAATATCGGTAATATTACGAATATAGGTCACATGCTCTTTGCCATAAATCGCGCACAGATGACGATAAATAACATCGAACACCACCAACACCCGCGCGTGGCCAATATGGCACATGTCATACACGGTCATGCCGCACACATACAGACGCACATTTTTGACATCGATGGGTTTGAAAACTTCTTTCTGCTTACTTAGATTATTATGAATATTCAACATAGCGCGACTACTGACCCTATACCTTCCCATTAAGTAAAAACAACCGGACGTGACTCATTTTCCCCGGCACGACAATGTGCGTAGATTAACGGAATCCGGCTCCAGTCTCAAAAGAGACTGAAAAGGGGCTACCGCCGGTGCCTGAAACTAGATATTATTCGGCCTTTCATATTAGACGGGAAAACAATCATGCTATTACGCTTTACCACCAGTTGCCTGCTCGGTTTCAGCCTGCTCGGGTCAATGATGAACATCGCCTCCGCAGACGCACCACAGGTTAAAATCGAAACCAATATGGGCGACATCATCGTTCTGTTAAATGCAGAAAAAGCCCCAAAAACGGTTGAAAACTTTCTGACCTATGCCAATGACGGGTTTTACAATAATACAATTTTTCATCGTGTAATCAGCAACTTCATGATTCAGGGTGGCGGTTTCACTGCCGACTACCAGCGCAAAGCCTCCCGCGCACCGGTTGAAAATGAAGCTGATAATGGCCTGAGCAACAAAAAAGGCACCCTTGCTATGGCGCGCACCATGGATCCTCACTCGGCCACCGCGCAGTTTTTTATCAATGTGAAAGATAATAATTTTCTCGATTTCACCAGCAAATCACCGCGCGGCTGGGGCTATACCGTATTCGGCAGCGTGATCAAAGGCATGGATGTGGTTAACCGCATTCGCAGCGTCAGCACCGGCTCCGGCGGCCCCTTCCCTACCGATGTGCCACAGGAACCGGTCATTATTAAAAGCGTGACCCTGCTTAACCCGCCGCCCGCGTCTCCGATAGCGCCACCCGCCGCCCCCATTCTCAAGTAATCAGGACAACACCATGATCAAACTCAACACCAACATGGGGACTATCAGTATCGAGCTGGATGCCGAAAAAGCCCCGAATACCGCCGCCAACTTTCTTCAATATGCGCAGGATGGTTTTTATGATGGCACCATCTTTCACCGCGTGATCAGCAACTTCATGGTTCAGGGCGGCGGCATGCTCGCCGGTATGGTTGAAAAACAACCCCGTGAACCGATTCAGAACGAAGCCGACAATGGCCTGAGCAATGTAATCGGCAGTATTGCCATGGCGCGGACTAACGATCCCCATTCGGCCACCGCACAGTTTTTTATTAATGTTGCCGACAATGCCTTCCTTGATCACAGCGGCAAAAACCCACAGGGCTGGGGCTATTGCGTATTTGCCAACGTCGTTGATGGCATGGACGTGGTTGAAAAAATTAAAGCAGTGCCGACCGGCAACGCCGGACATCATCAGGACGTGCCCAGCGAAGATGTGGTGATCGAAAGCGTCGAGATTGAAGACTAAAATAGCATGCCCACGCTGTTCATTTCTGATTTGCATCTCGCCGCAGATCGGCCACAAACCAACGCCCTGTTTATCCGCTTTTTAGAAACGCAGGCGCGTCAGGCCGATGCCGTTTATATCCTTGGCGATCTATTCGAGGTCTGGTTTGGCGATGACATGATCCTGCCGGACTATCAGCCCACTATCGCGGCGATGAAAGCCCTCACTGATAGCGGCGTTGCACTTTACCTGATGCACGGCAACCGTGACTTCTTCATGGGTGAAACATTAATGCAGCTTTGCGGTGCCAGCCTGCTAGATGATCCCAGCGTAATTGATCTGGATGGCATCCCCACCCTGCTCATGCACGGCGATACCCTGTGTACCGATGATCTGGAATATATGAAATTCCGCGCCATGGTACGCAATCCTCAGTGGCAACAAGAGGTGTTGGCAAAATCACCTGAGGAACGTCTGGCGCTGGCTAAAAAATTCCGCGAGATGAGTAAAGCCGAAACCAGCAACAAAGCCGAAGACATCATGGATGTGAATCCACTGGAAGTCGAACGCATGTTTAGCTCGCATCCGATACAACGCATAATTCACGGCCACACCCATCGCCCGGCGATTCATGACTTAAATGTTAATGATCGATCCGTGCAGCGCATCGTCTTAGGTGACTGGTATGCGCAGGGTAGTGTGCTGGTTTGTAAAAATG
>CAZIJT010000079.1:4324-11991 GCA_964539595.1 uncultured Thiohalophilus sp.
CGCATCGTCTTAGGTGACTGGTATGCGCAGGGTAGTGTGCTGGTTTGTAAAAATGCTCAGTGCCAACTGGAAAGTCTGTAGGTACGGCTTCAGCCGTACCTGTGTGCGACTAAAGTCACACCTACAAACGAACCTTATCCCTCACTGTTGCATGCTTGAGATCATAATTAGTCGTCGTAGGTTGGGCTGAATGAAATGAAGCCCAACAATGCAGGAGGTTATGTTGGGCTTCGCTATATTGCTCAGCCCAACCTACGGGTTATTTAAATACCGGTACACAGTGCAAAGCCGGTATATCAATCAGCCGCTGGCTGCATGGTCGAAATCATAATCAGATCACGTACAAAGCTGACTATCTCATCGCCCCAGATATCATTGTGATCAGCAATCAACGCTTCATCCACATAAATATTCAAATAGGGATTCAGTGGCCGGGTGCGATCCAGATGCTGCAATTCCGTTGCTTCAAACAGTAAACTTGCTGCCGGTTTTTGTTTTGACCAGTTCTGTTGTAAAGACTGAAAATCAAAATCCGCTGAACGTGCTGTCGCCTCAGGCGCAGGCAGAAGTCGATGGGTGCGTAAGGTTTCAAAGTGGCCAATGGTTTTTCTATCGGCCTCACCTTCATCTAACAACATCGCCTGTTCGCCTTTCTCACTACAGTAATGACGTTCCAGCGTGTCATGGGTTTCAAACATGGTCGAAAAAAAACGCCCTGCCGGGAACGCCATGCTGGTTGCCCAATCAGCTTCTGAGGTTAACACTGCCAGCTTAGGTAACTGGGTAGAAAAATAACGGCGGCAACCCTGCTGCGAAATATCATACAGTGATGCAAAACGCATGGCTTCAAATGCTGGATTCAGTAACACCACCAGATCACCAAAACCATTGGCATTGCCCTGAAATGTTTTATTCGCACGACTATCGATAAAACGATCTGTCAAGATCTGCTGTAAGGCAGTAAACGTTACTGCGCCGCCAAAACTATGCCCCATTATCACCAGCCGACTATTGTGCTTATCTTTGCCCCCGTCCGTCATACCCATTTTGACGTTAACAATTTCTTCCAGTTTGAGAAAGACTTCCGCCACCCCCTGAGAACCAACATTGTGTGCCGTATTTTTACGATCCCAGAACGTTATGCCATTCACCCAGGGAATAGTGATCGAATCGCCGCGCCAGCCAACATACATGCCCAGCACTTTTCGTGGCGCATGGCCATGTTGACGACTATTGATCGTTTCCGCTTTGGCAAGACGACTGAGTAAGTTACGAAATTCCATGACATTGCTGTCGCCGAGGCTGGCGTTGTGATGCCAACCATGCACAAAGGTGACTAACAACACATCTTCTTTACCCGCAATCGGATAAAAATAATCCAGCACCTTGTCTAATTGTTGACGCTTGCGCAACTGGCCTTGATCATCAAATTCAACAAAACCAAGATGGTATTCTGCATCGGTGCCTTTGCGATAGTATTGAATTGCCGCCTGTGCGCAATCACCTGCCTTAACATAATTACAGGCACTTAGTTCACTGCGATAATTCGTGTTTGACGCACAACTGGTTATCACCGTGATAACAGCCATCATTAGAAATATCAGTGTTATTTTTTTCAGCATCCTCTCTCTCCCTGTAGCAGTTGCAACCTCAGAACTGTCACTTGCTAGTTAAATAAAATTCACTCATTAAAATTAACTCGGCCTTCACGAAAATCCTGTACCGAAAATTGTTTGTAGCCTGCGGGCAAAACAAATAGTTTTTCATCCAGCACAATATTTTCCTTAAAATCCATCAAGGATCGCCCTTTGCCGTTGTTGTCCCATTCCTGCACCGGGAAACCAAATTGCAGATAACGATTATAGGAAAAAATACTGCGCGATAGCTCACAGGGTTTATGCTGATCAGCAGGTAAATATTGTAAGGTCGCCGCATTGTGACTGGCGATAATTGCATTAAAGGCGCGGGTAGCTACCAGCGCATCGGTTAATAAACCCTCCACTGCTACCACATCATAACAGTGCTGCTTATTGGTACTAAACACATAGTGCTGTGGTTTAATCCCGGCAATCATCGGCGCATCCTTCATGCTGTCGAGTTTCTGCACATTCTGTTTCAACTCAAACGGTGGCACCACCTTCAGCGTCTGTGGCGATACCGACATTACCGTTTGTTCTTCGCTGTTAATATTGAAAATAATTTTTTTTCTACGATCAAATAAAATAAAATCAGGCGCGCCCTCTCCATCATCGAAGCGCATATACTCCGCCGTGATAATCACACGGGTCTGGTAAGGTTCGATTTCTTTTTCATACTCAGAAAAAATTAGTAGCGTGCCTTTTTGTTCTGCCGCTAAAACGCTAACCGAGAAAAAAATCAAGCTGAGTAATAGACTGGTCATTCGATAGTTACACATCAACCCGTGCCATCCAGATAGTCCAGTTCCTGTTCAGAGAAACCGGCTTGCCGACGGGCGTCTCGATCAATATAACCTTTTTTATAACCTTTCATATATTCTTCCAGCAGTTGACGAAATGTTACTTCCGAGTCCAGCTCTCGTTGTTGACAAAAATAATGAAACCAGCGCGAGCCAATCTCGACATGCCCGACTTCATCGCGCTGAATGATCTCAAGTATATCGACCACGGCCTGATAACCCGCTTCACGAAAACGTTGCATGATGCCGGGAGTGACATCCAGACCTCGCGCTTCCAGTACCCGGGGAACCAGCGCCATGCGTATCAGTGGATCATGGGCCGTATCCACGGCCATTTTCCAAAGTCCACCATGCGCGGCAAAATCACCATAATCATAACCCTGTATTTTCAGGTAATCTCGCAATAGAGTGAAATGATACGCTTCTTCATCAGCGACCTGAATCCAGTCAGCATAAAAGTTAGTGGGCAAGCCGCGAAAACGATAGACCGCATCCCAGGCAAGGTTGATGGCGTTGAACTCGATGTGACAAAGTGCATGAATCAAAGCGGCGCGCGTGTCTTTATTCTGCATGCCGCGCTTCGGCAAACCCCGCCGCTCAACCAGCTGCGGATTAGCGGGACGCCCCGGTTCGTCGATAGCAACCCGTGCCGACTCACCCAGAATAAATTCCCCTTCACGCCAGCGCGCTGCCGTGGTCTGTGTCAGCTCCAGTTTGCTATCAACATCACAGGCAAGCAAACATGCTCGTGCCTGCGGATAGAGATCATGTGTTTCTAACATGGCGGGATTTTAACAGACCTGAATCGGCTCTGCTGTGTCTTAGCCGGTCAGCGAACCCGCCTGTTTAAAGGCCAGAACCATATCCATCACATTAGTCCCGGTTGGCCCCGTGCTAATCAGATCACCGGCCGCTTCCAGAAAGGCAGCGGAATTTGCCTGCCGAAGATCACAGCGGGCATCCCCTCCCTGATTTTCTCCGCGTTTGATCGTGCTGCCATCTATCATCGCACCGGCATCTTCACCAGGCCCATCGCTGCCATCGGTGCCGATGGCCAACAAAGTAATGCCTACGCTGCCGGCCAGTTTTTGTGCCGCCGCCAGCGCCAGGTGCTGATTGCGCCCACCGCGTCCCGGCTTCGCGGGTAACCGCACTGTGGTCTCACCCCCCCAGATATGCAAACCCGCCGCTGCCTGCTGCTGTAAATAATCTGCAATTCGCTGTCCCTGCATGGCTGCATCACCGTCGAGCGGCGCACTATGCAGGTGAACCTCTATGCCCGTTTTTTTCGCAATCTCAGCAAGTTGCTGACCGGCCTGTGCATTGCTGCCAATAATCCGCTGATCAATCTGTGCAGCTTCGCAGTCAAACGCGCGACAATTTATGGCCGCCTGTTGCATCGACAAAATCCAGTCAGGTAATGCCTGCGTTTCCTGTTTCATTTCAAACTGAGTTGGCACAAACAGCCCCGAACCAATCACCGCCATATCATCACCGGGAACATCGGAGATCATCAGCTGTGCAACTGACACGCTGGGAGGCACACAGGCGAGCAGGCCACCGCCTTTAATACAGGACACCGACTGACGAATTCGATTCATGGTGTGGATATCCAGCCCACGACCCAATAGCCATTGATTCAGGCGCACCCATTGCTCAAGTGAAGTTGCGGTGGGCAGCAGCTCAACCAGTGCCGAGCTTCCCCCCGAAGTTAGTACCAACAAACCAGGATCAGCCGATAAACTGGAAAGCCAGTCGACAAGCATCTGCCCCGCGACCAGACTTTGTGCATCCGGCAAGGGATGCCCTGCTTCGATACAGTCGATCCCAATTTCTTTTTCCAGTCCATCAGTGTGGCCAGTCTTCGTGACCAGACGCGTCTCAACGATGCGATCACCCAGCACCTGCATCGCGCCCCGGGTCATCGACGCTGCGGCTTTGCCGATTGCCAGCAGGACAATCTTTTCAGCCTTCAGAGGACGAGTTTGCAAGGCGCGTGCAACCAGCACATCGCCCCGACTCTGCTCCAGCATTTGCTGGTAGAGCTGTAATAGTTGTGTTCGAATAGTCGCGAAAGTGGGTTCCTGCATCTACCCATACTACCATTCAGCGGCGATCCAGATGGATGTGTCGGAATTTTTAACTTTACCCCTGCCCTCACCGACAGCACCCTCATCAAATATGAGAGAAAATAAAACCTTAATAAACAGCGGCTTAATCTTGTTGTATTCGCAAAGCCAAGAAGACCTCTTGTCGCAATCCCTTACACTTTGCTTTACAAATTCACACATAAATCATGAACACATTGTAACTCATTGTATTCTTTGAATTTAATATTTGTGGCACGAGGCTTGCTCTACTCCAAGCAACAACAATAATTATATTAATAAAATATAAATAATAATGAAGGCGATAAACGCCTCATAAAAAAATGCTGGGGAGAGTATGGGGAGTGCCTTACGAGGCGCAGGGGGAGTACCCACAGGGTGGCGGTAACCGGGATAAAAATAATAAATCTCCGGCCCGTCATTTTTTTTTGCCTTTTTTCAGCCCATTGTCAGCACCTCGCTTTACTATCCATCCGCAGCGTTCACCGACCAACCATGCCTACCGGCTTCTGCCTGCATAAGCCGCGCTACGCCAAATTCAGTCTCATCCATAAATACCTATAAAGGTAATATACTGTAAATATTTTCAATATTTACCTTAAAGGGTAAACTTAGATTTACCTTAAGGGGTAATTAGTCTAGTATTCTAAGTATCATTTACCTTTTAGGGAAATTTTGTATGCGTGAGGTACTATCCAGCCTGCTTAAACAAATAGTCGACGCTGCCCAGAACCAGGGGCTGGATCAAAAAACTCTGGTCGCCCGCGCGGGTCTGGGGGCTAGCACGCTGTCCAAATTGAAACAGGCAGAGGATGTGCGTCTCTCTACTCTCGAACGACTCGCCAACGTGGTCGGCCTGCGGCTTACCCTGAGTTCCAATGATCCGGTGCTGGAAAAACTGATTGAACGGAATTTTTTCGATGGCGATGAGTAAGCTAAGATGGTCATAACAACGGATCGCGAAGCCAGTGTCTGGACACGTTGCGGCGATGCCCCGCTAAAAATAGGCCGCTTCGTGGTCACTGGCACAGAATGTCGCTTCAGCTATGAGCCGACCTATATTGACAGTGGCCTGCCGGGACTGGGAGTACTCTATAAACCCGATTTTGTCGGCACCACCACCATTGCCTGGAAGCGCTCGCCCTACTTTGACCTGTTGCCCCAGCTACAAACGCTGATCCCACCAAGCAGTGAGGATAACTTCCAGCGCCAACTCATCCTCTCCTATCTAGCGCAACAGAACCAAACCCCGGAACCCGGATTTGATAGCGACTGGGCAATTCTAATGGTCTCCGGTCACGGCGGTATTGGCCACATCGATGTGTTCAGTGACGATGCACTGGCACGCGAATGGTATGCCGAGCCGCGCATCCCTGAACTAATCCCGTTAAAAAATGAGCTGGGCTTTTCACTCAAGGAGTTTCTAACCTGGCTGGATGACAGCGCCGAAACTATACTGGAAACGCTGGGACCGACGCCCAGTGTCGGCGGAGCCATTCCAAAATTATTACTCTCCATTCCCCGTGATGGCTGGGATGGTCGCATTGGCCTGCCCACCCGCGGTGCGGTCGAAGGCCGCACCGACATCGTACTCAAATTTGAAAAAAATACTTACCCGGGGATTGTTGAGCTGGAAGCACTGGCGCTGGATCTTCACCGTGAAGCCGGTTTTGACGTACCTCGCTACTGGATTACCCAAATCAACGGCATGCCCGCCATTGCCGTCGAGCGTTATGATCGGGATGCCAACGGCAAGCCCCTGTTCACAGAAAGTCTCTACTCCGTGCTGGCCACCGGTGACAGTCGTATTACCCACCATTACAGCAGCCGTTATGACCACATCGGTCGCGCCATTGATCGTTCCCCCATTACCATCGTCTCTGAACCGATGCAGGCCAAGCAGCATTTGCTTAAACGCCTGCTGCTGTCCTTTGCCACCGGCAATGGCGATCTCCATCTTGAAAACCTGTCGCTGATTCAATGTGGCGAACATATCTGTTTCTCCCCGGTATATGATCCCACCCCCATGCGCGCCTACAGTCGCCACGACATGCTCAGTGTGATGCCATTTGGTGACTACGGTGAACTCGATGCCAGCGACACGCCCATTAATTTTCCCACAGCCGTGTTACGGCTAAGCAAAAATCTCGGCATTAATCGAAATAGTTTGAACGATATGATTGAAGATGTGCTGGAGGTCAGTCGCAACTATACGCAACGAATAGAGTCGCTAGCCAGCCTGCCTGAGGACAACAAGATTCATCTAAGTGGCATAGTTAACAACATGAGGGCAAAACTTAAATCTGTATAAGCGTCTCAGCAACGACTCACTCGCTATCACAGCCCATTGCGCTACGCATATTTCTTGCGTAATCATTAAGCTGCATATAAACCGGCGGACATTTATTTTCATTAATCGGCGAGGGGTAATCAACCTCAGCCAGATAAAGATAGACATTCTCATCGGCTATAGTGGTTTCTGCTAACACCACCGTTTCATCCGTCATGGCCGCCGATGCACGCACTGAGACTACGTCTACCACGCCTCCACTTTGTTCCTGAATATTACTGTTGCCAACAAAGTCTGATCTGGGAATACCACGTTCTAATTGCCCACTCGCGACAGAATTATACTTATCATCTGAAGTAGAAAAATCATTCGGAATATCAACCCCATCGTTTTTCACTTCAGTTAAACCTGGAGCTACTATTGATTCTAATATCTGTTCACTATTATTTTCAGGCTGTTCAGAGAGAGCCGACAACCGACGTGGCAATACATCTTGATTAAGTTGCGAAGCAACATCAGGATTACTATTGCCCTTAAGCAAAGCAACAGGCTTATCCGGAGTACCAGCAGATAGCGGTTGGGTAAGATAAAGCATTGAGGGAAAAACAGTAACCGCCGCCAATAGTAACCATCCACCCCAATCTGACTTAACAAACACAGTCCACCTCTAAAATTTAAACCTTGCGTAAGCTTAAAGGAAGAAGTTGACAGCAAGATGACAGCCCATCGCAAACCAGGGCATAAATCATGAGTGGTAGGTTCGCCATATGCAGCGGTGCAAATAAACTTCCCCGCAGCAAGCTGACGGGGTATGAGTGGTAGGTTCGCCTTC
>CAZIJT010000080.1:0-11978 GCA_964539595.1 uncultured Thiohalophilus sp.
TCCACCGCCGTCAGCCTGCACCTCTCCCGCCTGACCCACGAACAACCCGGTTATACCAATGCCACTGCCGCCGGTATTCTCGCTGCCTGCGCCACCATGTTTCCACGCATGCTCATTATCACTTATATTTTCAACCCGCCGCTCGGACAGCAACTTCTGCTCCCCGTACTGCTGATTGCCAGCCTGATCTATTTATTCACCTTCGTCTTCTGGCGTCAGTCGAAAACTGAAAAACACCACGCCCAGCAAGCCGCGCAACCGCCGCTACGCAATCCGTTTCACCTCACCAGCGCCCTACAGTTCGGCCTGCTGCTGGTACTAATCATGCTGCTGTCCCGGATAATGGTGAATTATTTTGGCGACTCTGGAATCTACCTGCTGGCCGCCGCTTCGGGCATTGCCGACGTTGACGCCATCACCCTCTCACTGACGCAAATGAGTCTGCAACAACTGCCGCTGGATACTGCTGCCTATGCCATCCTGCTCGCGGCGGTAGTTAACAGTCTGGTTAAAACCGGCATTGCTTTTGTTGCCGGTCATACCCAACTGGGCTGGCGCATCCTGCTCGGATTGATAGCACCAATTGTCATCACCCTGCTAGTTTTCTGAGTAGTTGGCAAAAGGGATAGCTAAAACTGCAGCTACACACTTCGCCAAATAAATCATTTATTCAAACTCGGCCTTTTCCACTTCCAGCACCGCAAGACTGATGTGCCGTCCCACTTCCGCCTTAAAGCCAATCCAGTCGTGGTATTTTTTCAGCCGGGCGACAATCTCTTTTTTCATTTCAAAGTCCGCCAGACCCTGCTCATACAGAACGCCAACCTGTTTATATAAAATGGATAAATATTGTAGATAACCGGCTGCAACCTGACGCGTGCCGGTCGGCCCATGCCCCGGCACAAAATGCCGAACCCGGGTCGCCAGCGCCACGTCAAGGGCGGCGATGTTACCGCGAAAACTACCATCGTCCATACGTCCAATACGATTCACCAGCGCGTTGTCGCCCAGAAAAATAATGGAGTCCTCGACCACCTCGATCATAATATCGGTATCACTGTGCGCCATCGGCGGCGCATGAATACGAAAGCTGATACCGCCGCTTTTAAAACTCGCGCCTTCATCCATCACCTTGCTCGGAATCACCGCACGGGTTCCCTTGCTCAAGCCTTCGGTCAGGCGCGCCATAGTCGCCACCCAGCGCGCGGCCTCGCCATCACGAGCTTTTTGAATCATCTTCGAATGTGCCATAAAAATCGCATCGGGAAATGCCTCGGCAAACGCCTGATTGCCGAGCCAGTGATCGCCATGCACATGGGTGCTCAACACATGGCTGACCGGCAGGCGAGTCAGTTTACGGATCTGGCGTAACACCATACGCCCGCTTTCCAGGGTCGAACCCGGATCAATGACTACCACCCCAGTTTTGGTAATCACAAAACCCGGGTTGTTCATGAACCCCTGATTGGCTTTTGACGGCAAGCCTAGCGGGCCATGAATGACCCAGCTATGGGCGGCAACTTTTTCTGCTGGATAATCAGGCAATTGCGCCCACGCGCTGATCGTTCCCAAACTAAGCATGAAAAACACTAAAACTACTCGTAAAACAGACAGGCTGGACATGCTTCATTCCCCTTAGGTAAGTGCGCACCGGTAGTATTACCACAAACTAAAAATTCAGAATATAAACCATGATGCGCTATGCTTGCAGATTATTCCCTGCCTGGTTTTAAACTGCGCTATCATTTTCAGCAGCTAACACAGGAAAAGCCCGACTGACAAGCTTTTTTAGCGAATTATTTTACGCTTATGCACAGCCCGAGCAGGAACAACAACTTAGCTGTCAAAAAACGGTAAGAAAACCGAAGCACGCTAAAAAAACAAGGTAAGCCATTGTTATTAAAGCGATTAACGTTACGTACAAAAACTGCTCACTTTAACAAAAATGTAATAATCATCAGGCATCAGGGCGGTTTACCCCACGTCATCCACAGACTTATCCACAGCTTCTGTGGATAAAATTAAAAATCAAAACCTGACAAAGACTTAGGACAATTATTCTAGAATGATTTTGCAAACCATCGCTAACTTAGCTTTTTTTCAGCCAGTTTCACGTCCGCATTGCCGCACAGGATTGCGTCCTTGACTAAGCCCAGCAGCCGCCTGATTTTGCGCATGGCCATTCCCGGCCCGTTGCGCCGTATTTTTGATTATCTGCCGCCGCTGGATTGTGATCCAACGCAGCTACAGGCCGGTGTGCGCCTGCGCCTGCCGTTTGGTTCAAGGCAGGTGATTGGCGTGTTGCTGGCGACCGCCCAGCACAGTGAGATTGCCGACAAAAAATTACGCCGGGCTCAGGCCTTACTTGATCGCCAGCCGATTCTGGGTGAGGAATTGCTGAAGCTGATGCACTGGGCCAGCCGCTACTACCAGTATTCGATAGGCGAAGTCATCCTCGGTAGCCTGCCCACGCTGTTACGGCAGGGGCAGGACGCGCGCACCACCACCGAGACTGTCTGGCAGTTAACTGCGGTGGGCGAGAAAGCCGATCCCCAGACATTAAAACGTGCGCCCAAACAGGCCGCGCTGCTGCAACTCCTCAAAAATCACGCCGAGGGGCTCGATGCGCCAATGCTGAACCAGCAACTGTCCAACTGGCGAGCCAGCATGAAGCGCCTGCTGGAAAAAAACTGGGTCTACCTGCGTGAGCAAAAATTCAATTCTGCAACCCAAAACACACAGGCCGAGACCACGATTAAAAAACAAAGTCTGGCGCTCAATTCACACCAGCAGTTAGCGGTCGAGGCCATCAACGCCAAACTGGATCGCTACCAGTGTCATTTACTTAATGGCATCACTGGCAGCGGCAAAACCGAGGTTTATTTACAGGTGATCCAGAAGGTACTGGATGCTGATCGGCAGGTGCTGGTGTTAGTGCCGGAGATCGGCCTCACCCCGCAATTGATCCAGCGCTTTCGTGAACGGCTGTCCGCGCATATTGCGGTACTACATTCAGGCCTCGGTGATCGGTCGCGATTAAATAACTGGCTGGCCTGTGGCCACGGCGAGGCTCGCGTGCTGATTGGCACACGCTCTGCACTGTTCACCCCCCTGCCTGCTCTCGGCCTGATCATTCTCGATGAAGAACACGATCTATCCTTCAAACAGCAGGACAGCTTCCGCTATAACGCCCGCGATCTGGCCATTGTACGCGCGCAAAAAATCGGCATTCCCATTGTCCTCGGCTCGGCTACGCCGTCACTGGAAAGTCTGCACAATGTCGCGCAGCAGCGTTCGCAGATGCTATCCCTACCCGAACGTGCCGGTACAGCACAGCCCCCCAGCTTGCGCCTGCTCGACATCCGCCACCAGAAACTCGAACAGGGTCTCAGCGCCCAACTGCTAAATCGCGTGCAACAGCACCTTGATGCACGCGGTCAGGTGCTATTGTTTTTAAATCGACGCGGCTTCGCCCCGGTGCTGATGTGCCACGACTGCGGCTGGCACGCCCGCTGCCTGCGCTGCGATGCTCATCTCACCGTGCATCACGGGCAACAGCAACTGCGTTGCCATCACTGTGGTTCACAACGGCGGATTAATCCACACTGCCCGGATTGTAATAGCGAGAGTCTGCATTTTATGGGCGCAGGCACCGAGCGGGTAGAAGAGGTTTTAAGCCATCGCTTCCCCGAAGTGCGGGTGCTACGCATCGACCGCGACAGCACCCGCCGCAAAGGTAGCCTGGAAAAAATGCTGGACGAAATTCAGCGCGGTGAACCGGTGATTTTAGTCGGCACGCAGATGCTGGCCAAAGGCCATCACTTTCCCAATGTCACCCTGGTGGGCATGCTCGATGCGGATTACGGTTTGTTTAGTTCGGACTTTCGCGCCAGTGAACGCATGGGACAGTTATTATTACAGGTTGCCGGACGCGCCGGGCGCGCCGAACGCGCCGGTGAAGTGCTAATTCAAACTCATCAGCCCGACAATCCGCTGCTGCATTTCCTGTTACAACATGATTATTCCGGTTTCTCACAGACACTATTAAAAGAACGCGCCGAAGCCGAATTACCACCCTATAGCCATCTTGCCCTGTTGCGCGCAGAAAGCCCCGATGCCACCGCCGCCATGCAGTTTTTACAGGAAGCCAAACAACAGGCTGCACAGATTCAATCACAGCTGCTGGCCTTCGGCCCCCTGCCCGCACCGATGGAACGCCGCGCTGGCCGTTTTCGTGCGCAGCTATTATTTCAACATCATCAACGCGGCGAATTGCAGCAATGGCTGGCGCAGCTTATGCCGCAGCTGGAAAACATGAAAAGCGCGCGCAAGGTGCGCTGGTCAATCGATGTCGATCCAATGGAGATGTATTAAGGAGATCCAATCTGCACATTTGTTTCAGATTTTATCTATACTGGCAAACACAAAAAAATAACATATGGAGAATCGATATGAACATTATTCAAACCCTCAGTCTCACCATGCTACTGGCCATCAGCAGTATCAGCGTTGCCGAAATGGGCGCAGGCAACGGCATGCCCATGGAGTGCAAGCAAAAACACAGCGGCATGATGAGTCCGGAAAGAATGGCAAAAATGAAAGAAATGCAGCAGATGAAGAAAAAACATATGCAGGCAATGGAACAACGCCTGGCCAATATCGAAGCCCTGCTCAAAGAACTGGTGGAACTGCAAAAGAAAAAATAGTTCCTGCCTGTAGGTACGGCTCACCCGTGCCCGAAGAGTAGACGCCGTACCTACAAGATTAAAAACCAATATGAACGAATATGGCAGCGGAGACAAAGATGCCCGAGGCGCTCGCTAACCAACAAAAGCAATCGCTACTTACTCTGCTCATCGCGCTGGCCGCCCTGGTGGTTATCCTTGCCGGGATGCGTGCGATTACGCCGATTCTGGTACCGTTCCTCCTCTCCGTTTTTATCGCTGTGGCCTGCCGTTCACCGATGGCCTGGTTAACCCAGCATCGGGTACCGGCTGCACTTGCGGTGTTGATCGTAATTATCGGTCTGGTGATTGGCTTTTTCCTCACCGCCCTGTTCGTCGGCAGCTCGCTCAGCGACTTCACCCGTACCCTGCCGCAGTATCAGGACAAGTTACATGGGCTCACTGTGAGCCTGCTCACTAACATGCAGAAACTGGGCATGGATACCTCGGAGCTAAATCTCGAAAGCATCCTTGATCCCAGCGCGGTCATGCGGCTGGTGCAATCGTTACTGGGTGGTCTAGGTCAGGTCTTAAGTAATACCTTTTTAATTCTGCTTACCGTGGTATTTATTTTACTGGAGGCCTCCAGCTTTCCCGCCAAAATACAGGCGATGGCCGGTAATACTGAGACGTCGATGGCACGTTTCCAGAGTGTTCTTACCGGTATTAATCATTACATCGCCATCAAGTCACTAGTGAGTCTGGGCACGGCGGTGATCGTCACCCTCGCGCTATTTGTGATTGGCGTGGACTACCCGCTGCTCTGGGGTTTTCTTGCCTTTCTGCTCAACTTCATTCCCAACATCGGCTCCATCATCGCCGCCGTCCCCGCTGTACTGCTGGCCTTGATCCAGTTGGGCGCAGGTGCAGCTGGAGCGACCGCACTGGTTTATCTGCTGGTTAATTTTATTATCGGCAACTTTGTCGAACCACGACTGCTCGGGCGCGGCGTCGGCCTGTCCACTCTGGTGGTATTCCTGTCGCTAATTTTCTGGGGCTGGTTGCTGGGACCGGTGGGTATGTTGCTATCCGTGCCGTTAACCATGGCCCTGAAAATTGCGCTAGACGCTAATGCGCAAAGCCGCTGGTTAGCCATCTGGCTGGGAGAGCAACCGCGAGACTCAACGTAAAGATCTGTAGGTTGGCTTGAATAACATGAAGCCCAACGGAATATCAAAACCATGCCCACCCTACCGGGGTTTTGTAGTAATATTCCGCCTCATCCCCTCTCTTGACGACAGACAAAGACGCCGCATTGAAACAGCAAATTAAAACCCTACTCCAGCAGGCGCTGGACCAGCTCAAGCAATCCGGCGCACTGCCTGCCGATGCCAACCCATCGATTCAAGTTGAACGCACTCGCGATTCCGCACATGGCGACTTTGCCAGTAATCTGGCGATGCTGCTGGCCAAAGCCGCGCGTAAAAAACCGCGTAATATTGCCGAAGATCTGGTGGCCGCATTGCCTGTCTCCGAAACCGTGATCAAGGTTGAAATTGCCGGTCCCGGCTTTATCAATTTTTACTTAAGCCCGCAGGCTTTTCAGGCCATCGTGCCGACAATTCTTGAGGCCGGGGAACGCTTCGGGCGCAGCACGCAGGGCGCAGGTAAGCGAGTACAGGTGGAGTTTGTTTCCGCCAATCCTACCGGCCCGCTGCATGTCGGTCATGGCCGGGGCGCAGCCTACGGCGCGACCGTGGCCGATTTACTGGATGCCATGGGTTTTGAGGTTCATCGTGAATATTACGTCAACGATGCGGGTCGGCAAATGGACATTCTCGCCGCCAGCGTCTGGCTGCGCTATCTGGAACTGGCCGGTGAAGAACTGCCGTTTCCGGTCAATGGCTACAAGGGTGACTATGTCTGGGACGTGGCTGCCAAGCTGCACCGCGAAAACGGTGATCGTTTTCGTCACGGCTGGGCTGACATTGCTGCCACTCTGCCTGATGATGAGTGTGATGGCGGTGATAAAGAAAAATATATCGATGCGCTGATCACGCAGGCAAAAACCTTACTCGGTGCCGAGGACTATCGCTTTGTTTTTGATACCGGGCTGAATTATATTCTCGCCGACATTCGTGATGATCTGTCGCATTTTAATGTTAACTACGAACACTGGTTTTCCGAACGCACACTGACTGAAACCGGCGCGGTAAGCCGCGCGGTCGAACGGCTGGTGCAAAGCGGCCACGTCTATGAGAAAGACGGCGCAAAATGGTTTCGCTCATCCGACTTCGGCGATGAAAAAGATCGGGTGCTGGTACGCGACAACGGCCAGTCCACCTATT
Source organism: uncultured Thiohalophilus sp. (assembly GCA_964539595.1). Classification (GTDB taxonomy): domain Bacteria; phylum Pseudomonadota; class Gammaproteobacteria; order UBA6429; family Thiohalophilaceae; genus JAADGZ01. Next base: position 7,013 of record CAZIJT010000080.1, read on the forward strand.
TTGCTTCTGACATTGCCTATCACATGGATAAACTCGAACGCGGCTTCGAGCGGGTAATTGATATCTGGGGCGCGGATCACCACGGCTATGTGCCACGGGTGAAAGCCGCGATGACCGCCATCGGTGATGATCCCGATAAACTTGATGTGCTGCTGGTGCAGTTCGCGGTGCTCTATCGCGGCGGTGAAAAAATGCAGATGTCCACTCGCTCCGGCCAATTTGTGACTCTGCGTGAACTGCGTAAGGAAGTTGGCTCGGACGCGGCACGCTTCTTCTATGTGATGCGTAAATGTGAACAGCACATGGACTTTGATCTGGATCTGGCCAAATCCCGCTCCAATGATAATCCGCTTTACTATATTCAGTACGCGCATGCGCGGGTGGCCAGCGTTTTCCGCCAGCTTAAAGAAAAACAACTTTCTTATGATCAGGCGGCTGGCCTGCAACAACTGGCGCGACTGACTGAAAATCATGAGCAGGCGCTGCTCTCATCGCTAAGTCGTTACCCGGAAGTGCTGGAAGCCGCTGCGCTTAATCACGAACCGCACCTGCTTGCCCATTACCTGCGCGATCTGGCCAACGACTACCACACCTATTACAACGCCCATCAATTTTTAGTCGATGACAATGAACTGCGGCAGGCGCGACTGGTGCTGATTCAATCGGTCAAACAGGTGATCGCCAACGGTCTGGGACTGCTCGGCGTGTCTGCGCCGGACAGCATGTAAGCCATGCCCAAAGATTACGTCAAACGCTCTAAACCTGAAAACACCCGCTCCCTGCCCGGCTGGTTATGGATGCTCGGCGGGCTGGGTATCGGCCTGTTCATCGCCCTACTGGTCTATATCAATAACAATACCGCGGCTGATCATAAAACCGATCTTTCCGCCAGCCTGAATAAAATATTTGATGAAGGCGTGAAGGCCACGCAGGAAGCGAGCAAAAAAACCAAAGAAAAAGTCGCCAAAGCGATCAAGGAAACCCGACCCAAGTTTGATTTTTATACCATCCTGCCCGAGCTGGAAGTGGCGATTCCCGAAGAGGAATTGATCGAAAAACAGCGGTCTACAAAAAAACATCCCGCCAAAAAAACCGAATCCATCCGCTACATGCTACAGGCCGGATCCTTTCGTAACCCGGCGCAGGCGGATCGACTGAAAGCCGAGCTGGCATTACAGGGTATCGTCGCCAATATCCAGCCGGTAAAAATCAACGACCACGATACCTGGTATCGAGTTCGCATCGGCCCCATGCATGACATTGCCACGCTCAATCGTACCCGCAAGCGTTTGCGAGAAAATAATATTGCTTCGATTGTGGTTAAGGAAAAAAAGTAACCGCTTAATATGTAGGTTGGTGCTGAGCAACGCGAAGCCCAACAGGCGTAAATTTATTGTTGGGCTTCGCGTTGCTCAGCACCAACCTACACAATGTCCACTATAGTTTACCTTCATGCCCTATCTCATTCTTATTATTATCCTGATTGGCCTGCTTTACGCACCACAGTTCTGGGCGCGTTATATCTTCAAACGTTACGCGAAAGAACGCGACAATATTCCCGGCAGTGGCGGCGAACTGGCTCGGCACCTGCTGGATCGTTTTGAAATGAAACACATCAAAGTGGAACGTGGCAATGCCGGTGAAGATCATTACGATCCTGCCAACAAGCGGGTGTGCCTGAGCCCTGATAATTTTGACCAGCACTCCCTTACCGCCATTGCCGTGGCGGCACATGAAGTCGGGCACGCTATTCAGGATCAAAAAAATGAATCGCTACTGGCTATGCGAGGACGCATGCTTGAAATCGCCCGTCGTTTTCAGACGCTGGGCAGTGCCGCCATGCTACTGATGCCAGTGGTCGCACTGCTGAGTCGTTCACCTGTTATCGGTGGTCTTTTTTTATTGCTTGGTCTGGCCAGTATGTTGGTGACCACACTGGTACACCTCATCACTCTGCCAGTCGAACTGGATGCCAGTTTCGGTAAGGCTTTGCCCATACTCAGACAGGGAAATTATATTCAGGAAAAAGATGATGCCGCCGTACGACGAATTCTTAAGGCGGCCGCCTGGACTTATGTCGCAGCTTCGCTGGCCAGCCTGTTAAACGTCTGGCGCTGGCTGCGGGTGTTTCGGCGTTAAGCTTTTATGAGATTATTTGCGTCTAACTTTGCGCAGATTGCGGCTGCAATCTGCTGCGGGGAATTTCGTTCTACTTATTAAAATGACTACTTAACTGCAAGCCTGCATCCACATCTTCATTAAACACAGGTTGTTCAGGCATAGCATATAACACCAGGCCAAGACCCGAAATTAACACACCAAGTAAAACATATTTTTTTATTGATTCAGTCATGATGGCACCTCTCCAATTGTTCAACAACTATCTCCTTTAGGGGAAAGCAAATTTACGCCTGTTAGCCACAGGCGTATATAGGACTTTGGATATACTTAACGTAGGACAGCGACTACAAATTCACCTCCTACTCAAAGTACGGAAAGTATAGTGCTGATATTTGAAGGAATTATGTCAAGCGGCTATTTACGGCAGATATGCAGACTCTAACTAAAGTTATAGTGCTTGACGACGTCCACAGTGATCTTCCAGCGACAACGCATACCGGCAGGAAAGACCACCAGATCGCCTTCGCCCATCTCTACCGGCTCACCATCGTCGGGGGTGACAATGGCATGGCCATCGACAAAGTAACAGGTTTCTGTTTTGTCATAGACCCAGTCAAACTCGGACACGTCCTTGCTCCACTCAGGCCAGTCATACACACCCATCACTTCCAGCTTGGCCGGGGAGGCCAGTTGTTCTACCAGTATCTGCTTCATCATTTTAATCCTGTAAATAGCTATAGCCTGTCAACACTGACCGCAGTACATCAAAATAATCTTCTTTTTCCTGCACGCTCAAATCAGCGGCGGCTATTTTAGCACGATAGTTCTGCAACAGATCAGCCGGATCAAAATGTACATAGCGCAATAGATCATCCACCTGATCACCCGCACAGGGCTGTTCCAGTTGATAACCATCATCCGTTAGCCTGATGTGTAGCGAATCCGTATCACCAAACAGGTTATGCATGTCCCCCAGAATCTCCTGATACGCGCCGACCAGAAAAATCCCCAACCAGTAAGCGTCACCCTCATTAACCTCATGCAGGGGCAGGCTGGCCTCAATACTCATGCCTTCCACATAGTGATCAATGCGGCCATCAGAGTCGCAGGTAATATCTTCAATCACCCCACGACGATCCGGTTTATCCTGTAGGCGATGCAAGGGCATGATCGGAAATATCTGCTCAATCCCCCAGGCATCAGGAATGGATTGAAACAGAGAAAAGTTACAGAAATACTTATCAGCCAGTTTTTCATTCAAGCTGTCCAGTAACGCCCGGTGATCATCGGGCGATTGATTAAGCCGTTCACGAACACGTTGGCAACAGGAAAAATACGCGGCCTCGGCAGCGGCACGCTGTTGCAGATTTAATCGACCCTGGCTGTATTGTGATTCTGCCTCAGCTTTCCAGTAACAAACATCGTCCCAGATCTTGATAAGTCCTTCCGTACCAGCTTTATTCTTTATTAATAAAAAATAAAGCTGGTCAAGTTTCTGTAGCACTTCAGGCGCATGCGAAGCCAGCGGCTCGATGGCATCCGCTGGCACCTGTTCGACATTAACGGTATTGGTCACCAGCAGCGCATGGTGGGCACTCATCGCGCGTCCCGATTCCGTCATAATTTGCGGCTGTGGCAATCTATGCGCGGCACAGATTTTGGCTAAGGCCTGCACAATCTGCTCGGCATAGCTGTCAATGCTGTAGTTCATGGAACAGGCTCGGCGCGACTGGCTGCCCTCATAATCCACCCCCAAACCACCCCCCACATCCACGCAGTCAATGTGTGCGCCCAGACGATGCAACTCAGCATAGTAGCGCGCACATTCCTGCATGCCACGCGCGATATCGTCAATATAGGTCAACTGTGAACCCAGATGAAAATGCAGCATCTGCAAACAGTCCAGCTTATCGGCTTCACGCAGCCGCGCCAGCAACACCAGCACCTGCGCCGCCGATAGACCAAACTTGGATTTTTCACCCCCGCTATTTTGCCACTTGCCTTCACCAATCGAGGCCAGGCGCACACGCACCCCCAAGCAGGGTCGAACATCCAGCGCCGCCGCTTCGGATAGCACCAGTGCCAACTCGGAGAGTTTTTCAATTACCAGATAAACGCGCTGCCCCAGCTTCTGCCCAATCAGCGCCAGACGAATGTATTCCCGATCTTTGTAACCGTTACAGACGATGACCGGCACTGTCTCAATCTTTGTATCAATGCCCAACACCGCCATCAGTTCTGATTTACTGCCCGCTTCCAGTCCCACCTTCTCGCGGCTAGCCAGTAGTTCACTGACTACACTGTGCTGCTGATTAACTTTAATGGGGTACACCGCAAGATACTTGCCTCGGTAGGACGCGGCCTGCATTGCGCGAGAAAATGCCTGATACAGGCACTGCACCCGATGTTGCAAAACATCACTGAAACGCAATAACAGCGGCAAACGATGCCCTTCGGTCAACGCCGCCTGCACCACCGCATGCACATCAATAGCCCGAGTTGACTCCTGCGTTGGACAGATCTGCACATGCCCTTCGGCATTAATCGAAAAATAACCGGCTCCCCAGTTATCGATGTTATATAACGCCTGTGATTTTTTAATATTCCAGTCAGTCATTTTCAAGCCACGTAAAAATCAGGTTACAGGGTAGAAAGCGTATAATAACACGCGTATAGTTTTTGCTCTGACGCCCAAATAAATTTGTATTGTTGCTTCGACTGTAGGTTCGACTGTAGGTACGACTTCAGTCGTACCGGCACTAGCACGACTGAAGTCGTACCTACAGTCGAACCTACAGTCAAACCTACAGAGATTAAAATATCCATTTGCCCTATGCCCTTTAAT
>CAZIJT010000081.1:0-11862 GCA_964539595.1 uncultured Thiohalophilus sp.
CCATTGCCGTGATGGCAGTGGCGATATCCGGGTTGGTTGCGCCTGCGGCCATTGCACCAAAGGTGATGGCGATGCCTGCCGGTGTTTGCTCACCGTAGTAGTTTTCGCGCACGTCAATATCGTTGCCGGTTTCTCCGTCCCAGCGACAGGTGAGATCAACCTGATTCAGTGTCACACCGTTAACAACTGCGGTGACTGGTAAGGTCGTATTCGCATTAATGGCGGCAGCAATGGCCACGGCGGTGGCGTCTTGTGAATCACCACTACTGACCGCGACCGAGACTTTCTGACCAGCAATATATAATTGCATCGTGCCGTTTGCTGTTAGCGCACCCGTGGCGGTAATCGTACCGGCGGCGGGCACGCCCGCCGCATCGTCATCCAGCGCGATTGCCCAGGTCTCCATAAACTGGTTGGCATTTTTTAACGCTTTGATTTGCTCAGCCAGCATTGAACCTCGGCCAAAATATGTTTCGGCATCTTCAATGCTGGTCACTAACGTGGGCACACCTTCAGCAACGGTACCAGTTGCCAGGCGTTGACCAATAACAAGCACTTTAAATTTAACGCCTGAGCCACCCGCCAAAGAGCTATCAAACTCAATATAAACACCAGGTATGCGCAGGTTGGATGGAATGTTGTTAAATGCGATATCAGGCATAATTTATTTCTCCGCGTTGGTGGAACGTGATTTTTTACGGCTAGATTTAACGATTACGATATCGCCATCATTTAGTCGACGCCGCCAGTAGCTGTTATCTGGCACCTCGGCACCATCGACTGGTAATGCCTGGTAATTCTTTTCTGGCATACGCACAATGGTTTTCTTGTTTTTTAGTTTTACCTTTAAAGTTGCCACGGTTTAAATCCTCTTATTGTTCAAGTGTCACGTCATCTTCGGCGGCTGGTTCATCGGGGCCGGGTGCCATTGAGTGATCGGCATGGTAGGTAATAAAGTCATCCAGGGCGCTCAGGTCAGCTTCATAAGGCAGCACCAGCTTTGGAATGCTGAAGGTGGCCGCATATACCGTGCCGCCTAAATCAAGCATCGCTTCACCAAACAGGTTGTTGATGTTTACAAAATTGAGCGTACCTACATCTGCAATCGTTTTGCTATTAATAACAGGGACGATAGTTTCAATAATGTCATAGGCCCCAATCACCCGCGCATTCCCTCTGCGGCGGGTTTCTTCGTCAGCTTGTTTAGTCACGACATACACATCAAAGCGACCATCAATGACGACATCACTTGATGTGTGCGCGCTTTTGCCGCCGAGAAACGCAACGTACACAGCTGGTGCCTTTTGCAGTACCCGTTTTAACAGGTCATAGCTCCATGAGCCTGGCAATGAATCAACCACATTTATTTTTTCATTGCCTGACTGCATTAATTCATCTTTTACAGATTGAATAATGCTGTCTTCAATGGTGGCTATAACACCCATTACATAAACCCGTTATCGTTGCGACCCATAACCCGACCACCAGATGTCATGGTGGCGGTGTCGCTGGTTTGTGGTGCAGCACCTGCATCATCCACGCCCAGGTCAACCTTTCCGGCAGCGGCCTTTATTAAATATGCAATGGCATTATCATAATTTTTTTCGACATGATCGGTTACGGCATCGTCGTAGAGAAAGTAGCGTGCCGCATCGCAAGCGATGCGCTCAATAACAGGCGGCACCGTTACCAGGGGGATGGTGTAACGACCTGACAAATAACCATCCACCAGGCCGGATGCATCCTCAATGGCCTGATCCAATACAGTGGCATCGATGGCACCGGTGTTGTTGCGGTCGGTCAGTTCAATGAGTTCTTCATTGCCGAAGCGGTCGATCATGTTTTGTTGGGTTGCATAAGGCATTACGCCCACCCCGGTGTGTTAGTCTGTACCCAATCAGCGCCATCAAACTCAAACTGATATATGGATTTTTGGTTTGCCGCACCGACTGGATTGGTGTGCACTTTGAATGCCGCATTGAACGTGATTGCATAGCCGCCGGTGGTATCTTGTGTGAAGACCAAAGACAGCGGCTGCCCCGGCTGTGGGTTAGCGGGAGCATCGATCGTTATTGCGCCAGTCAGCGCGCCAACATTGATTCTCTGGCCGAGGTTGGCATCGGGTGTTATTGCTGCTGCGTAGGCGACCGACTGTATATACTCAATGCCATCAGATACCACCGTGTCATAGACTGCATCAGGGGTGATCGCGGTTTGTGTATCTGAATTGGTTATTTTGATTGTGGCATTTTGCGCAGTCACACTACTAGGTATATCATCTATGTCATACAATGAGGCGGCTGCATCAAACGTACCCACAAAGTGGCAATCATTAATCTCCAGTACACTGTCTGCAACATTATCCGCTACGCTAGTTTCTGGGTTGCCAGTCGCCAAATGCACATCATAGGTGCAATTACCGTATAGAGCGTCAGCATAAATAGTAGTCTTATCAATAATGGTGTGCTTGTTACCTTTGGCGCCAGAAATAAAAACAACACCATTTCCGTACTGTCCTCTATCTTGTATATAAATGTGATTATTGAACGCTCTAAATGTGTCTGCTGACACGCCGGTAAATATTGATGTATGTGCCAACGAACTGCGCTGGCGAATGGTGAAATCGTTATTGATGCAACTAATGTCTCCATTTACAGACGGCATGAATACATGTGCCGCACCGGTCGTGTGATGGATCATAACGTTGCATTTGTTAATGTTGAATGAGCCTAGCTGCACATTAGCAGATAACCAATCTGAGCTAAGTATTGTTATATCAATGTTGTCAATAATTAAATCAACGTGGTTTTGTTGACTACCAACTACATTTGCAACATATGGTGAATTATTACCGTGGCTATGCAAATTACGGAATATAATTTGTCCGTATCCCGCATTAACTGATGTTGCCGCAACCCTGAATGATGTATAGATACTAGATGCTCCCTCACCGCCGAGCATAATATTTTTATGTAAGCCCTCTACAACCAGATTGATGGGTTTAGTTATGTCATATACACCCTCATTAAATATGTTATCTAGCAAAACAATCTTGTAGTAGATTGGCCGCAAAATTGAATAATCGAACTCACCGACAATTGCTATATCGGCGGACTGCCTGCGTGTCGCTAAATATATTCCATCGCTGGTTACATGTTCTAACCGAGCATATTCCTCCGTGTCACCTGCAACTTTAATCCACAACGTTTCCTGGTTGTATGTCATTAACGCTGATTGCGCTACGCCCAATGACATAGCGGCAAATCGGCTGCCCTGAGTCCAGTTTAAATCAGACGAGTTATAACCAGACAGACCAACGTACAACTCCGCGAAATGTGGCAACTTCTCTACATGCGCGAGCGCGGAAAAAAATGTAGAAAAATCACCGCCCTTGCCGACGGTAAAAATTCGGTTGCCAAACCGTGTAATAGCACCACGCCAAGGACCAAGACCTCTCACACCAACACCTCCCACTCGGCATCAGCGGTTGAGGCAGTCATACGCAGCGCAGTCACCGGCCCATCCAAAATATCATCGGTGTTAATGCTGACATCACCATAAGGCCATGCGCGCCAGATAACGGAGGCATCCTCGGATTTAACCAGGTCAAGCGCTGAAAGGGTGTACTCAACCAGGGCGGTACCTCCGGCACCAGGGGATACACCAACAACGCCAGGCTTATGCTCATTGAGCTGTGGCATGTGTAGAACATCCTGCGCACCGGCGAGCACCGTATTATGGTACTCCCAGCGTGCGCCATTTTTTGTCATTTGAGGCATGGAGATTACTCAGCAGGTTTTACTTCACCGGCAGGAACGATGATCTGGCATTCCTGGACAACCAGCATGCGACCGTCTTCAGCTTTAAGCTGTGCGAGTTGTTTTTTATCAAACTCGGTTACAGGCACTTCGGTTGTGCCATGCCATTCGCGTCCACCGCGACGAAAGCCATCTTTCTTGGTGATGACGCGAAGCCCCTTAACTTTTTTATCTTGCTGACTAGCCATGCTGTTTCTCCTGTAGATAACTGATTTTTAATTCACAAAATTACAGCCCGTCTTAATATATAAGTAAACGCGACGGGCAAACGTTCACGGGGGAGGTATCTGTTGTTATGGCAACCAGGGTACGATCAGTACTTCAACGGCTTTGTAGTTAGTGTTGCTTTCACCGTTAGCGAGATATTCCTTTTCAACAACGGCTTTGGCTGCTGAGCGGTTGCTGGAACCGCAGACAAGTAAATTGGCTGATGTCCCCAATGGAGCACCTTCATCTGATTTGTTGCCCATTACAGCTGCCATTGCCAAATCAAAGTTGGTTTGATCTAGAATATCTTGTGAACCAAAGGCCATTTGCCAGAATCCGAAGCCAACATTTGCACGGGCATCGACACCAAACTGGAACTCATCACGCTTCCAGACATGCTCATCGTGCGGATCGGTCATGGATTTGAAATCGTACTCACGACGCTTCTGGAATATGAGTGGTTTCAGTGGGCGACTGGTATCCAGTAAGAACCAGGCATTACCGGCACCGGCCTGCATGTTAGAGACAGAGCCATCACCGACAGGGTGATCGGTGTCAAAGAAGAACTGTCCGTCATAACAGGTGGTAGTAAACCCGGCCTCAAGTAACGCAAAGATTAATTCATCAGGATGGGTTTGTGCCGCATCACCCATTGATTCAATCAGCGGTGTAAACACCCCATAAGAATCATCGTCGATTTTATCTTTCGGTACGGAAATGGTTGACTCAAACTTCTTGTTCTTGATTGAGTAGTCATACAATTCCAGATTTTTAACATGACGATCACCTATCCATTCACGAAGTCGCGGGAACTGGCCTAACCAGCCGTATTTTTCTTCACTGGTGGTAGAGGGCACCAGGGTGGCAATTTTCTGCCAGTGCGATTCAGATCCCTTAAAGGCCTTATTAAAGGCCGTTTTAAATGCCTGGAAAACAATATTCAGGTTCGCGGCGTTAACAATCAACCCGCCGAAGCCACCGAGCAGGATAAGTTCATCACCATTTACATTTAGCAATGTTTCTGGTGTTGCCATCGCGGGCGCACCCAGGGCGAAGGCGACCACGCTGACCACCATAGCCAACATGAAAGCACTGAATTTAAAAATGTTACGCTTCATTTCATATTCTCCTTATGAGAAAAATTAATAAGTGGTCAGTTAATTAAGATTGGCTAAGTATTACTTAGCCGATCTGAACCCAGACACCATCGGCATCGACCTGTTTGATAACACCGGCAACCGAACGGGTTGCGGTACCATCGTTATCCGCAACGGTCTGATCGTCTACGATGTAGGCGGTGCCCTCAATGTTGGCGCGATCAATCGTTCCATCATTGGCAAACTTGAAAAGACCGGCGCGACTAGGAACATTCAGATCACCGGCTGCACCGGCGCTGTTGTCCACGTTTTCCTCGGCCACACCGCGTGCGGTCAATGTGGTTGATGTTGCACCCGGCGTGGCATTGCCTGCGGCATCTAGGCAAACGATGCTACCTGCATAAAACTGAGCTGCCGCTGCAGCCGGGTCGTTAAAGTCAACGCCATCACGGCGTGGTGTATTTCGATCTTTAGTGAGTGCCACCATTGTTGATTACTCCTTACACGTATAAACGATTAATGAAAGTCAGCGTGGCCTATGAAGCGGCCTGTTCAGCTGAGGCCAGCTTGGTTTTCTTGAACTCTTCAACGTCAACCCCGGTGGCTTTACATACCGCCAGCTCATCGGTAGACAGCTCACCCTCAGCATTTTCACCTTCCGGCTTCTTGCCCTGTGTCTGGGAGCCTTTCAGAGCTGCAATGGGCGCGGCATTATCCAGATAAGCTTTGAGTTCAGCCACATCCTTGGTGCCGAGATTACGTGCCCACTCTTCCTGGGCAGGCATGAGCTTGCCATCGGCCAGTGCTGTTACCACCAGATCATCAACTTCACTGTCATTTAAACGGGTAGACAATGCGGCAACCTGCTTCTGCAGCTTGGTCATGGTTTCGACCGGTACGAACTTGGCCGGATCAGGGGAGTCCACTTTTGCCTTGAGTGTGGCAATGGTTTCTTCAGATGCGGATGCGGCATCCAGCTTGGTCTTCAGTGCTGTGACTGCTTTGTTGATATCTTCATCGCTGGCATCTTTATCGATACCCAGCAAAATACGTAGGGCTTCGTTCATTACGTTCTCCTTCTGGTGGGGTTGTTCAAATGAAAATTTGGCAGCCGCTAATTCAGCCATGCCATCCATGCCATCGATGGCGGCATAATTAACCATCGCGGCCATAACAATGGCTAACACATGGCCAGTCTTAGGGTCATACGCAATAACGGGGGATATATATAGATACTCTTTATTGTCGATGGCAGTTTTGGCCGCTTCTGTCCATTCAACATCAACAAGAAACAAGCCTTCGCCTTCACGCCACTCCATTCTGGAGTTTGGCCCCCAGCCTGCTGCCGGTGCCTTTTGTCCATTCTCTTTGGTGTAAAGCGTTTGGTGTTCGTAATCGATCAGGAACCTGTCGACATTGGCCGCAGCACGATCAATAACTCCACGGGCAATATCTGCGTCAATGAACCAGCCGGGCAAACCATGTGGCCGACCATCACGCGCCTTGAATAGGCCCGTTGGGGTTAGTTGAATTTCATGGGGTGCTGTCTTGCCAAGTTCAAAGGCACAGACCGCAACTGCAAATTGATTTTTAGTGCCCAAAGATAAATGCCTCACGCCGGGGATTCCGTACATGCGGTTATCTTATGAAGATGGGGAGATAGGTTCCCGCTGAAGGGGTTCAGGGAGAGATTATTGGAGGGTTATAAAAATACTACCACAGAGTCAACACTGATTTGAAACTATTAAATTTTAAACACAGACGAAAAAAAGCCCGCAAGGTGCGGGCTTAGATTAAACGTGAGCGGGAGTATGAGAACATCGCCGTTCTCCAGTGCCAACATATTTGGCCTCTGCATCGACTGCTGATAATGTTCCACCCAATAAAACAGCTTTAGCAATGTACTTGGTGCTACGTAAAAATATAGCAGCTGTTACTACTGTAGAGAGAAATATTGAAGAATAAGCAATATGCCGTAATATCACGACATGCATTCTTTTTCTAATATTTTCTAAGTATCGTTTATTATCTGGTGATACGTTCTCTAATGCTGCCGCCATAGAATTATCAAATTGACTACTTCTTTTACCACCCAATTTTTTATCGATGACCAGTATTGTTATTAAACGAATAAATGAAAGTTTATGTGTAAACTGAATCATGCCATTTATTGTCGTTCTCATAAGAGTATATGCATCTGAATCATAAGGTATATCCCTATCAGGTGCATTCTTAAACAGAGTGTCTCGTATGTTAAATAATTTTTGTCTGGATAGATCTAACCTATATGATTTCATCTCAATAAAAAGCAACCACCAAATCCCAGTAATCAGCATCATATTTAATAGTACGGTTATCAGTGCATTATTCATGAATCCTCCTTGCGAGTATCACCTCTGACTGTTAAGCCGCTTGATGATCTCTGTTGGTCAAGTCTAGTTTCATATTCCACCTGATATGGATGCATTCTTTCAATGACATCTCGTCGGAGTTGTGCCTGACGACGGCCATAGATAATGCCTCCAGTACCAAATATACCACCTAGCAGGGCTGCAAGGTGTTCGTTCATCATCCAATTAAAACTGATATTTGCTAAAGTTTCGTGACCTGCAAAAGCTTTTAAAACGTCGGTTCCTGCATATATGAAATAAATTAGCGTCCCCCACTTGATTCCTACTGAAAAGATTTTACTTACAGCATCAGTTATTGCGTACGTGATATGAATTATTGTATTTGTTTCACGTTCTTCGCTCGTGTTGTTGCGCGTCATATGGCAAATCCTTCCATGCGCCCAAAAAGATCCAGAGCTGTGTACACAGTTCTGGATCAGTGTTTACTAACTATTAGTATGGACTAGATATCTACAAAATATGTGTTTTTTCTATTATTTGCAAGGAAATGCCACAAAATGTCTCTATAACGGCCATAAACATAATTTAACTCCGATTTAACTCCCCGCGTGTGCCCCGATCAGAAATTTTACGACCGGATGGGGCAGGTTTGTGGGTGGACGGCTCACAGCGCCTCTCAGGCGGCCTGTCGGTTTAGCTGGAAAGTGCCCGATTTAGGTGATCCTGGATGATTTCCAGCACCTCGGTCTGGTCGTCATTCGACAGGCCGAGGAAGGGGCGGGCGGGGATGTTTCGCTTGATATCGCCGAGCTGTTGGGGGGCCGCGTATATCCGGTCGGAACCCAGTTCGACCTGATCGTCGGATGCCTGGTAGCGGAGCAGATCTTTCAGATCACCTTCAAGGGTCAGGATCTTGTTTTTGTTGCGGCGTTTACGGCGGCGGGTTTTGGGAGACAGCGGTGCCCACGGGCTACCGTCTGGGGCTTGTTGGGTAGCGAACCGCTCACGGGTACTGTTGAGCAGGGCTTCACCGATATCCCTAAATGCCGGTTCCATCTGGCCACCGGCACGCTCCAGCTTCTTTAAGGCGCGTTGAATTGCCTGGTCGTTAATGCTGAATTTAAGACGAATACCGGCCATGTTTGCTGTCGTTCCTCGGTGGCTGGCGCTTGAATCCACCACCCTGCCTATCTATAATATAACTATCCCATCGAACGAGCAGCCGCTGCCACGGCCTCGAATCCTACGGGCGGGGAGTCTGCAGTGTGGCGGCGCTGCAGGTTTTTTATTTGTCCAGAACCCATACCCGTTCACCACGTCTAGCTCGCTGTTCCAGGTATTCCACTTCATCTGCGGTAAAGGCGGTGACACCCACCCAACCCTGTGGCCCTGTTTCGAACACACCCAATGCCGGGACGGCCTCACCTTTTACTTGCCAGCGTGCCACATAGCGGCGGCGTAATACCGCTTTGCCACCATACTCACCCCAGTCCTGCCAAATCTCATCCGGGGTTTTGATCGTGTCGGCGATAAGCAACAGATGTTGTGCCCGTCCCCGTTTGCCTACTTTCAGCGTTCCACTGCGGTCACGAAACAGGGCATCAGAAATCAGCAAGTACTCACCTGACACATCCGCAAAATAGATCGTGCGGTCAGCGGGTTCCATAAACTCAGCGAGGAACTTATCCACGTATTCTTGATCAGTCAGATCAGGGGGTAGCAGTTGGTCTGACTTCGCCTTTCGCACTGGTAGGGGTGATAAAGTTTTAGCTCTGGGCGATGTACCTGCAATCAACGGCAACAGATCGTTGCCTGGTAGTGGCCGGGGTGTCATTGCCTGAGTGCGGCTTACACCGGGCGCATATTCAAAACCGGGATCAATCCCCTTGGGAACTTTAACGGTGCGGGGTGAGGGGCCACGGGTGCCGATAGTTTTTTCTTCCCATTCAATCGGCGGTGCGCTGTCTGGGCTATTCTTTCCCAGCTTCTTTAAATCGCGTTTAGAGAGGGTTTCAACATAGCATTTACAGCCCCATGCATTTTGCGGTGTGTGAGTCTGCCAGAAGGGATCATCAAACGGTAACACCAGACCATCCCATGCAAGGTGTTCGGGGCGTGGGTTCTCAACTGCATCATTATGACGATATCGCCAGTAAGGCCGGGTGTCCGATACGGCCAGCATTTGCTCTCGCCGACCGGCGTTATAGCTTTGGCGCAGATTGGTGTCATAGATCACGCGAGTGCGCCAGTTGCGCCCACCGTTATATGACCAGCCGTGCTGTTCAACAATGGTGTCGAAGTCTTTGCGGAACTGTTCCAGCGTGACACCTTGTGCCGTGACCTTATCAACGGCTTTTCTTAAGTCCGTTAGCAGATCATTACGCATGGCACCGGCGACCATGAAACCGTGATCATGTTCAGTGGCATACACATCCGTCCAGGCACGGGTAGGAATGTTAACCTTGCCTCGAAAGAATTTGATTTGCTCTGCAAAGGACAGTGAGCCGTAATTAATCGATGCCACCGGCCTGCTCCAGAATGTCATAACGACCGGCCAGCTCTGCAGCCAGCAATCCCTCACGCATAATATTGCCGAGCTGCTCGGTGTCCATGTCTGGCCAGGCTTCCATTAATCGATCTCTAAACTCATCCAGGCTTTCAACCTCATCCAGCAATTGCTTCAGTGCATCCAGCATTTGTCCAATGGCAGGCGCGGTGTCCTGATTCATTCGTTCAACCTGTTGATCCGTAATAGAGGCATCATCGGTTGCTTTCAGTGCAGCGGTGCTGCAATGCTGACACGTATGCACATGCCCCTTTGTGGGTTCCATCGGCAGGCTTGGCTGACCACTTGCCAGTACCGCTTCACCCTCTTTTGCTTCTGGGATCTTGAGTTTCTCCTGGGCGTAGCGCACGGGTATTGGCAAGCCTATGCCGACCAGTTTTGGAAGAGACTCCGCGTAGAGTTTTAAATCTTCCGGCTCACGGGTATCGAACACAAAGCGTGGGCAGCGGCGCATGGAATCCACACCTGTGGAATTCAAGGCCAGTAATGGATAAACCAGAGCACGCGTTAAGGTTGATCCATACTGTACTGCATCAGATACCATCAGATCGTGGCGTACCTCATTATGCACATCACCCAAATTGGAACCCAAGCCGGTGGACTCAGCCGTGCTGGTCAGTGTACCGCCGAGGATGGCTTTACTCTGGGTGCGCTCGCACCAGTCGATCATGGCCTCAAAGGGATCTTTGTTGCCCTTCGCCGCTTCCTTAAAATCAATCACCATGCCCTGTGGGATAATGCCTGCGGCAGCATGGCCAATGTTCACCACCGCATTTAACAGCGTGGCCTTTTCTTTATCAGAAGTGCCGGTTGGATATTCACCGATGCGCATGGGCAGGCCGTAGATTTCAAGGAACTCAGCAAGATCACGGACTGAATAATTTTTAAATAAAAATGGCCAGGCTAATACGCGGTGCAACCCAGCACGGGTCACATAGCCGCTTTTGGCTTTATGGATATGTTTGATCCAGCCAAAGGGTTGCAAGGCTTCACCGTCTGTTGTGTTGTTACGCAACCGTAGTTCCATTCGTGTATCACGATCAACGGTAAACCATGATGGCGGACGATGATTAATTGATTGAGGCAACCACTCACGGCCCCGGCGTTCCCATTCATATTCAAGGCAGGCATAGCCCTGACCAATGGCATCACCCATATCCAGCAATACATCCTCGAAGTTGGGGATGTCCTGGATTAATTCTTTGGCCAGCGCCGCCGCCTTTTCTTCCTGCGCAGTCGCATTGCGAGGTGCAACAATATCCCACTCCAGACCCAGCAGGGCACGTTTGCGCTTGCCCAGCTCTGCCATGATGTGGCCGTCTTTTTCTTCCATGTCTTCAAACAGATCGCATTGAGCTTTTAATTCACCCCGTTCAGCCCCTTCTAAAATGCTGGCCAGCTTTCCCGGCGTGAGACCACGCACAGGATGGGTACCATACTCCTGATACAGTTGGCCCACCTTAGCGGTTTGAGGTTCAGTGAGCTGCTCCTGCTTTATTGGATTACCGTATACATCAACAATAGCTACCATGCGCCTGCACCTCCAAAATCAATATCATCGTCATCATCATCGTCACTCTTTCCGCCCCATCGACTTTGCTTGTCGGGTGCGGAGGTATATTCAATATGAACCACGTCCTGCTTGCTGGCGTAGTAGGCCAGCGCCAATGCAATCGCACTGTCGCCGTGGCGTTTAAATTCTGAATTCTTGGTGTCTTTCAGTCGAAGGGCTGGCAGCTTGATAATGCCGTTAATCAATTGCAGTGAGCGGATATCGTTTTTAATATCGGCATCTTTTGGCAGGTCGATGGTTTGATCTTCAA
>CAZIJT010000082.1:0-11774 GCA_964539595.1 uncultured Thiohalophilus sp.
GGGCTAAAATTAGCCAAAATCAGACAATAGATGAAAGATCAACAGCCCCTAGGGGCTGTTGATCTTTCATCCGGTTTAAACAAAGTGTTTTACTTGTCTTCCTGATGACCGTAAAGGCGGCTATACAAACCGTTACTGCGAATTAGATCTTCATGTACGCCTTCTTCGATAATGTGTCCATCCTCGAACACATAAACCCTGTCCGCCTGTTTTACCGCGCTTAAGCGATGCGCGATGATCAAGGTGGTGCGGGATTGCAGAAAATCATGCATTGCCGCATGCAGGCGCGCCTCTGTGGCGGTATCCAGTGCGGAAGTCGCTTCATCCAAAATCACCACTTCCGGCTCGGTCAACAACATACGCGCAATCGCCAGACGCTGGCGCTGACCGCCAGACAGGCGCACACCCCGTGTGCCAACAATGGTGTCCAGTCCCTGCGGCATCGCCTTCACCGTATCATCTAACTGTGCCGTTGCAAGTGCCTGCCATAAGGTTTCGTCAGTGAGTTCCCGTCCCAGACTCAGGTTCTGACGTATCGTGTCATTGAACATGGCCGGATGTTGCATGACCGTGGCAACGTTATCACGCACCACGTCCAGACCAATTTCGGTCACCGGCACACCATCAAAATACAGTTCACCCTGCTGCGGCGGATACATGCCCAGAATCACCTGCACCAGAGTAGACTTGCCGCCACCGCTAGCCCCCACCAGCGCCACCGTTTCCGCCGGGCGAATATCCAGATTCACATGGCGCAATACCGGCTCACTGTCTTCGTTATAACTGAAACAAATATCCTCTACCTTGATGCCGACCGTTTGTTTGCCACTGAACGGATTATGCAGATGTGGATATTTCGGCTCCTGTTGTAACTCAAACAAATAGTTAATCCGTCCCATCGCCGCCTTCGCTGCATACCAGGCATACTGAATATTCAGCACATCCTGTACCGGTGCCATCATGAACCAGAGATAACCAAACACCGCCATCATCTCGCCAACACTGAGACTGGAAAACACCACCATCAACATACTGATGGCACGGAATATATCAAAGCCAATCAGGAAAATGCCAAATGAAAAACGATTGGCCGCATCGGTCTTCCAGGAAAACGCGGCGGAATGTTGTTTTATTTTTTCTGCGGTGTCTTTAACTCGACCAAGATAATGGCGCTCACGATTACCGGCGCGAATTTCATGGATACCGTCCAGCGTTTCTACCAATGATTGCTGGAAAATCTCAAAGGCACTGTTTTCTTTTTTCTTTAAATGCTTGACCCGCTTGCCCAGCACCACGGTGAAATAAATGACCATGGGATTCATCAGCAGAATAAACAGCGCCAGTTGCCAGTGCATCCATAAAAGAATGATGGTGATACCCACCAGACTCAGCACCGAGACCAGAGTCTTGCTCAGCGACGCACCGACAAAATTGTCAATAGCATTAATATCCGTTACAAAACGCGAAGACACCGCACCGCTGCCCAACGTTTCATACTCGGCCATGGAAATACTTTGCAGGCGATCCAGTAATCCGCGGCGCATGCGATAGGTCACATCCTTGGCAATCAGGGTAAAGCGCATGGTCTGCCAGACGCTCATCAACAAACCCAGTAGCCGCAGAATCACGGTCAGCAACAATATGCTGCCAATATATAACACCGGCCCGTGCCAGGCAGCAGGAAACAGGGCGTCCATCAGCATCACCAGCGTAGCCGGTTTCTGTAGCAACACCTCGTCCACCAACAACGGCATTAACAGGGGAATAGGCACGGTGGCCAGCACCGCAAGAATGGCAATCACATGAGCGAGAATTAAATCACGCCGATGCTCTTTTGCCACCGTGAGAATATAGCCCCAGTTATAATGGTCGGAATCAGAAGCCACATTGTCTTCTGGTGTTAATGCTGAGTCAGCGTTTTGCATGCGTTATACGTTACTCATTGTTTATACACTAATGCCGTGTATTCTATATGGATATGGCTTCGCCAGTACAAACCTGTTGTTGACCTGTAGGTACGGCTGTAGGTACGGCTTCAGCCGTACAATACTGGGCGACGTACGGCTGAAGCCGTACCTACAGCCGTACCTACAGAGGCCGGAGCTTGATACAATAGGATTCTATCGGCTCAGAGCCAAAATGAGAATATCCCCAGCAGATGAAACCCCGGCGCAAAAAACCTACCCCCGCTACATCCAGCCCAGCCGGTGCCGAGGCTCACAAGCCGCGTTATCTGCTTATCGATCTGCTGCGTGGGCTGGCGATTGCAATGATGTTCCATTATCACTTCAGTTTTGATCTTAACCACTTCGGTTTTATTGCCCAGGATTTCTACCATGATCCTTTCTGGATCAACTACCGCAGTCTGATCGTTAGCCTGTTCCTCGGGCTGGTCGGCATCAGCCTGTCGCTAGCCACACAACACGGCTTCAACACCCGTTCTTATTTTCGCCGACTGGGGATGCTGGTCGGCTTCGCCGCACTGGTCAGTATTGGCAGTTATATCCAATTTGCAGATCGGTTTATCTTTTTCGGCATTCTGCATTTTATCATTGTCGCCAGTATATTCGGACTGGCCTTCACCCGTTTTTACTGGTTCAATCTTATTCTGGGAAACGGCTTGATACTTCTCGGGACTCAGTTTCAGCATGCGTTCTTCGACCAGCCCGGCTTACAATGGCTGGGGATGATGACCCATAAACCGTTTACCGAAGATTATGTGCCGCTACTACCCTGGTTTGGAGTGGTGTTACTGGGCATTTTTGTTGGCAAACTGGTATTTCAGAAGCACCCACAGGCCTGGCTGAAAAACTGGCATAGCCATGATCCACTAAGCCGCACATTGAGCTTTGCCGGTAAACATGGTTTGATTATTTATATGTTGCATCAGCCCATTTTTATGGGACTGCTGTATCTCATTTCACTCAGCTTGAACTAACTTGTCTATGACCATTCCCTGTACTGCCAAAGCCGGTAAGCAACCGCCCAAAGAAATTATTGCCTATGAACTGCATGGCAATTGTTACCTCAATATTACCTGGCACTGCACCCTGCGCTGTGCCTTCTGTCCCAAGTATCATGGTGAATGGGTGGTGCAAGGTTATGATCTTCGCCTGCTGCGCGAGCCTGAAGTAGACGAGGTAATTCGCGCTATTGGTAATCCCAGCGTCTATAAACAGATTGTATTTTGTGGTCTGGGCGAACCGACCCTGCAACTGGATAGTCTGCTTAAGATTGCCGAACAATTAAAGACTGAATATCCCGGAACACAGATCCGCATCAACACCGACGGCCTTGCCAATCTGGTTTACGAAGAAGATGTCACGCCGCGTCTTGCCGGGTTAATTGATGAATTATCCATCTCCATGAACGCGCAGAATGAAGCGGTTTACATTCAACACTGCCGACCCAAACGAGACGGCGCGTTTGAGGCCATGCTGGACTTTTCCACACGCGCGATGAAACATGTACCTGTGGTCACCTTGACCGCCATTGATGGACTCGAAGGCGTAGAGATTGCGGCCTGTGAAAAACTCTGCGAACAACGTGGTCTTAACTTTCGTCGCCGGGTACTGGATATTGTCGGTTAAATAACACCCTCTTGTAGGTTCGCCTTCAGGCGAACCTGTACGGCTAAAGCCGTACCTACAATACAATCTTGTCGCAAATCGACATGTTCACAAAGCTGCCACACACACGTCACATCAGCGACTTATTCGCTGCCTATATTCTGCGTATGTTCACTACAGAGAATATACACATGCCAAAGTATCGTCTTGTCCATCTGCAAAAAACAACGCCCCCCAGCAATGCACGAACAAAACGCTGGTACCGCTATACCATCACTAACGGTATCAACGAAATCAACGGTTTCCGTTCGGGAACAGAAAAGGAAGTCAGGGAGTTTAGTCGCGACTGCATTAAACATCTGAACAAGGATATTAAACGCCCCGAGCGGCCACACAGTTTTCGGCCTGCCTATATGCACTATGCCTATGAAATGAGTTTGTAGCGTCGGCTTTAGCTGACCCTGCGTTAACGAAAACATTAATCGCCGAGTACGCGTAGATTATTTGTCGTTTACAAATACAGTATTGCATCGCCGGATTTATCCAGGCTGTGATTTTCGGGTATGTGCCTTTCACACCGTTCAGTAACTAACCTGTTATACTGAGCTTCCTGAATAAACCACATACAATGCTCGATATTCCGAATGACAAATACCGATTTAATTCCCGGCCAACGCTGGATTAGCGATACCGAACCTGAGCTGGGTCTGGGCGTGATTACCCGGTCTGATGCTCGAACCGTCAGCCTGCATTATCCGGCCAGTGATGAGTCTCGGGTCTATGCCCGTGAAGGCGCACCTTTAACCCGGGTACGTTTCAGCCCCCACGACAATATCGAGAATCTTGACGGCATCATAATCAAGGTTAAAAAAGTTAAAGAGATCGATGGCTTGCTGATCTATAGCGGCGAAGACCAGCATGGCGAGTATCAGCATATTGAAGAAGGCTATCTCAATCATGCGATGAAGTTGAACAAGCCGCGAGATCGTCTATTCAATCTACAGTTGGATAAAAACAGCGCCTACGAGCTACGTTATATTACCTTGAACCGGCTACATGCTCTGTTGCCTTCACCGATTCGTGGACTGGCCGGTGCGCGCATCAGCCTCATCCCGCATCAATTATTCATCGCCCATCAACTGGCCGCACGAGCCGCGCCACGAGTGTTGTTAGCAGATGAAGTCGGGCTGGGCAAAACTATCGAGGCCGGACTGATCCTGCATCAACAACTCCTCAGTGGCCGCGCCCGCCGTGTGTTGATCATGCTGCCGGAAACTCTGCAACATCAGTGGCTGGTAGAAATGCTGCGCCGCTTTAATCTGCGTTTTAGCATTTTCAATGAACAACGCTGCGAGTCACTGGAACATGAAAACGAAAACCCGTTTCACAGTGAACAATTAATTCTGTGTTCGCAGAAATTTTTGCAGGACAGTGCCCTTCGCCGTGAACAAATTCTGGCAGGCAACTGGGATACTCTGGTAGTCGATGAAGCCCACCACCTGCAATGGCAGGCGGGCAAGCCCAGTCCCGAATACGAGCTGGTCGAAGCCTTAAGCCGGGTCACCCCTGGCGTGTTGCTACTCACGGCAACGCCAGAACAACTAGGAGCCGAAGGTCACTTCGCCCGCCTGCGTCTACTCGACCCAGATCGGTTTTTTGATCTACAGGAATTTCTGGCCGAAGAAAATCTCTACGCACCCATCGCCCATGCGGTGGAAGACTTGCAGGAACGCGGTTATCTAAATGAGGCAAATCAACAGGCATTGAAAATTGCGCTGGCCGATAGCCCGCGCAGTCTGAGCCTGATAGGGCAACTTGAAGCTGCAGATGCCGACCAACGTGCAGACGCGGCCAACAGCCTGATCAACCTGCTGCGTGATCGCCACGGCACCGGGCGCATTTTATTTCGCAACTCACGCAACACGATCAAGGGCTTTCCAAAACGCAAGTTACAGGCTTTTCCCTTGCCGGTCGAAACAGACGCCTATCTTTCCACGATTCTTCAGGCAACAAAAAACGCCACAGCCCACGCCGATGTCGCCCGCTTTGCCCTGACTCCGGAGCGCATTTATCAGGAACACAAAAAAGCCAGCCAGCCCGACTGGGTGGATCTCGATCCACGGGTTGACTGGCTTTACCAAATGATAAAAAGTTTACGCGGTAAAAAGGTGCTGGTGATCTGCGCATCGGCTACCACCGTACTCGAACTCGAAGCCACACTGCGCCAGCGTCACGGCTTACACGCCGCCGTGTTCCATGAAGCTATGAGCATCATCGAGCGGGATCGCGCCGCCGCCTGGTTTGCCGATATGGAAGATGGTGTGCAAAGCCTGCTCTGTTCGGAGATTGGCAGCGAAGGCCGCAACTTCCAGTTTTCTCATCACTTGATTATGTTTGATTTACCCTTGAATCCTGACTTACTGGAACAACGCATTGGCCGACTGGATCGCATCGGCCAGACACATGCCATCCAGATCCTCGTGCCTGTTCTTGAAGGCAGCGCGCAGACGATCATGCTCGACTGGTATCATCAGGGCATCGATGCCTTTACCCACACCTGCCCGGCGGGGCAAAGTGTTTATCAACAAGTAGAAAAAGAGTTACTCAGTCTGTTGTTGCAACCTCAAAACAGCGATGCGGCAAAGCAGGCGCTACTGCAACAGACTCAACCTCGGTATAAAGAAGTGTCCGAACGCCTGCAACAGGGACGAGATCGACTACTGGAATTAAATTCTTTTCGTGAAAGTGAAGCCCAGCAAATCGTCGCATGGCTGGAAAAACAGGATCAGGATTCCAGTTGCGCCGACTACATGCAACTGGTCTTCGATACCTACGGCGTGGACTACGAACAACACGACTTCAAAAGCTATATCGCCCACCCCAGCGATCACATGCTGATCCCGCACTTTCCTGAATTGCCCGATGACGGTATGACCCTCACGTATTCGCGCGAGCATGCGCTGGTGCATGAAGATCAACATTTCATGAGCTGGGAACATCCGATGGTCAGCGGCGTGATGGATCTTATTCTCAGTAGTGAACAGGGCAATGCCGCACTGGCTATTTGCAAACACCCGAAACTTAAAACCGGCGACATCTTACTAGAAAGTCTGTTTCGCATCGAAGCATCCGCCCCCCGAAAATTGCAAATCAACCGCTTCCTGCCGCCACAACTGATCCGCCTGTTAATCGACACCCAGCTTACGGATCGTAGCGAGATGATTCCGATTCAGGAACTCGAAGCCGTGCATGTCGATCTGGATGCCTACACCCTGCGCCAGATCATCGATAGCCAACAGGATAACTTGCGAAAAATTATCGAACATGCCGAAGCACAGGCCGCCGAACAACTGCCGCTGATTCTGGACAGCCACACAGCGCGGATGCAAAAACAGTTGGGGGATGAAATACAGCGGCTACGCGAACTACAACAGGTTAATCCCAATGTACGCGATGAAGAAATTGATTTTCTTGAAACTCAGCGCAGCCAGCTGGCCGAACACATGCAACAGACCGGGCTACGACTGGATGCCCTGCGTTTGATTATTGCTGCCTGAGAACAGAACATAGTCGTATCAGGGACAGCATGAATCTCGCCGCTCTATTTAAAGCTCTTTACCAGATTTAAAACCCTTTACCAGAGACTTTTTTCATTGAGGATTTTTTCAAGCTCCTGCATACGGCTATTGATATCTTCAAGCATGAACAACTGCTGCTTATTTTCCAGTGGCAAGGGCAACAGCTCAATCAACCGCGCACTCACCCAGTCAGCATCGTCATAAAAAACATCCATGGTAGAAAAAGGCGGGTCAAGCTGGGTAATGATTTGCTCCAACATCTCCGCCATCGGCTGATACTGTGCATCCAGACTAGAGGACACAAACTCAGGCAGAAGCTCAACCTCGGCCAGCACCAGCTGGTTCGGCTGCACTTTATGCGAAACAATGCGGAACCGTTGTGAACCGCTCAGGGTCACACCTAACAAGCCATCGGTACGTTTATGCCAGTAGCTGATCTCCGTCAACGTGCCGACCTCATAGGTGCTGGCCGCATTACCCACTTCACTACCTTCACGAATTAGCACCACACCGATACCATCACCCGTCTTCATGCAATTACTGACCATATCCAGATAGCGGGGTTCAAATACACGCAGCGGTAAAAAACCTCGGGGAAAAAGCACGGTCTTTAGGGGAAACAGGGGGATGGTCTGGCTCATGCTTGCTTCACCTGCTGACCTGTCTCGCATGAGAATAAATTTCCCCGCAGCAAGCTAACGGGGTATGAATGGTAGCTTCGCCTTCAAGCGAACATGTGCGGCTGAAGCCGCACCTACGAGGATACTTCGCCGCAAGCTGCGGAGGATTAAAACGCGGCATCATTATCCAGTCCCCAGCGTTCCAGCAGATTATGCGGAACCTGTAGATGATCCAGTATTCGGGCGACAATGAAATCCACGATGTCATCAATACTCGTTGGTTTGTGATAAAACCCCGGGTTGGCCGGCATGATAGTAACCCCGGCGCGGGACAGCTTAAGCATATTCTCAAGATGGATGGATGACAAGGGCGTTTCCCGCACCACCAACATCAGCTCACGGCGTTCCTTGATCATCACATCGGCGGCACGTTCAATCAGATTATCACTGTTGCCATTGGCAATAGCGGCCAGCGTACCGGTGGTACAGGGACAAACCACCATATGCCCAGCTTGATGCGAACCGCTGGCCACTGGAGCCGTCCACTGATCTCGGCCTAGAACTCGAATCTGCCCCGGCTGGGCAGCATAATGCTCGGTTAACCAGATCTGCATCTCGTTTGTTTTCGTCGGAATGTTCAGATCCGTTTCCATCGTCAGCACTATCTGCGCCGCTTTGGAAAGCAGAAAATAAACCGGCCTCTCCGCCTGAATCAGGCACTCCAGTAGACGCAGCCCATAGGCCGCACCTGAAGCACCAGTCATGGCGAGAATAACCGGCTTAGCGGTAATTGCTGACATCAGTGCGATCTCATCTCAGCCAACGCCGCCAGCAGCCGACTATGGATATTTTCAAAACCACCATTACTCATTACCAGAATATGCAGGGCATTATCCGCCTGCTTATGCACCCTTGCGACTACGGCCTGAATGATTTCATCCGTATCAGTGAACAGGGCAATCTGTTCATCTGCACCATTAAATATAGCAGTCATATCCCAGTTTACCCCGGCAGGCTGATAAACCAGAACGGTATCCGCCTGTGCCAAAGCCGGGGCGAGCGTAGTTTGATGAACCCCCATGCGCATGGTGTTAGAACGCGGTTCCAAAATAGCAATGATAGACTCATCACCTACATGCGCGCGCAGTCCCTGTAAGGTAGTGGCAATCGCCGTCGGGTGATGGGCAAAATCATCGTATACGGTAACCTTGCCCACCTTGCCCCGCACTTCCATCCGCCGTTTAATGCCGTTGAAGTCCGATAAACTTTCTGCCGCCAGCGCCGCGGGCACCCCCGCATGACGCGCGGCGGCAATCGCCGCCAGCGCATTGGCCATATTATGATGTCCCATCAAGGGCCATTGCACCTGTCCCTGTGGCTGTGATTTGAATTGCAGTTCAAAATTACTGCCATCATCACTGGCATGCTGCGTTTGCCAGTCAGCATCCATTCCAACGGCAAAGCTTTCCAGTTTTGTCCAGCAACCGCGTTTGATGACGTCTGCTAAAGCCGGTTCTGACTGATTGCTGATTATCAATCCCTCAGCTGGCACGGTGCGCAACAAATATTGAAACTGTAATTTTATCGCCGCAAGATCAGGAAAAATGTCGGCGTGATCAAACTCCAGATTGTTCAGGATCAAGGTACGTGGATGGTAATGAATAAATTTGGAACGCTTATCAAAAAATGCCGTATCGTACTCATCCGCCTCAACCACAAAAAAGGGCATCTCGCCCAGTCGCGCCGAAACACCGAAATTACCCGGCACGCCACCAATTAAAAATCCGGGCGCGAGGCCGTTGGCTTCCAGAATCCAGGCCAGTAAACTGGCTGTGCTAGTTTTACCGTGCGTCCCGGCCACCGCCAATACCCAGCGATCCCGTAGAACATGTTCCGCCAACCACTGCGGCCCCGACGTATAGGGCAGATTATTATTTAGCACATATTCCACCGCCGGATTACCGCGCGACAGTGCATTGCCAATCACCACACAATCCGGTGCTGGTTGCAGGTGTGCGGGATCAAAACCTTGCTGTAACTGAATACCCTGCTGCTCTAACTGGGTACTCATCGGTGGATAAACATTCGCATCTGAACCACTGACTTCGTGTCCCAACGCTCGCGCCAACAGGGCGACTCCACCCATGAACGTCCCACAAATGCCCAGTATATGAATATGCATGTTGTATTAATCGACCTTTAAAAACAGACTTCGCTACGCAACCGGTGTAATAAATAAACCGACAATTTGATAACCCAGTAATTTATAGCCGGTCGCCAACATCAAGCCCAGCAGGATTGAAATAGAAAGTGCGTGGCGTAAAATATGCGCGGTAATGACAAGATGCCAGACTTCAAGCAATAACAATATCATTCCCCAACCACCGGGATCATCCATCCGAGATTGCAAAGCAAACAACACCGGCATCGCAAGCACGGTTATAAAAATAGAGATACCCAACAGGGCGGTCAGGGTTTGCATGATCCGTTGCAAATAACCAAACATCTGTAACAGCATGGCGGTGAGTCCAAGAATGCTGGCATTCGCAATAACCACAATCAGTAAAACTTCAAAGACTCTGACATCCGGCAAGCCAAAACGGGTAGAAATAAGATCCAGAACCAACGACAGTATTAACATCAACATAAATAACGCCGTTGATGCCGGAACATCTTCCGGGCCTTTCTGCAGACAACTGATACGCCCGAACAAAATTAATAATGCCTGCACACACAATCCCGAGTTACGATGAAAACCTTAGCGCAAGGTAAACTATGTTATGGTTATAACGATGATTAAAATAAGAATACCATAAGAGACCCGCTAGACAACTATGCAAACTCCACTTTATATTGACGATCAAGCCGCGCTTGAAAATCTATGCGCTGAACTGAAAACCGCCCCGCATATTGCACTGGACACGGAGTTTCTTCGGGAAAAAACCTATTCTGCCCGGCTTTGCCTGATTCAGGTTGCCACCGAGCAAACCATTGCCTGCATTGATCCCTTCAAACTCGACTCGCTCGATCCCTTCATGGAGATTATGTTTGATCGGAATATTATTAAAATCCTGCATTCCGCGCGTCAGGATCTGGAGATCTTTCACGATCTCAGCGGCAAGGTACCCGGTCCCATCTTTGATAGCCAGGTTGCCGCCACCCTGCTCGGCTTACCGGATCAATGTGGCTATGCAACACTGGTACAGCGTCTTTTGAACGTTGAGCTGGACAAGGCGCAAACCCGAACAGACTGGAGTCGACGTCCACTGGATGCGGCACAGTTAAGTTATGCCGCCGATGATGTTCGTTATCTTATCCAGCTCTATCCACTTATTCTGCAGCAATTAGACGCCAGTGGTCGAGGCGACTGGCTGAATGAAGATTTTCTTTCTCTGGAAAATGCGGATATTTACCAGTTGCCATTAGATAGCCTGTGGAAAAAAGTCAGCGGCCATGCGCGACTCAAAGGCACGCAACTGGCTATCGTCAAACAGCTGGCCAGCTGGCGCGAACAACGCGCGCGGACACAGAATTTACCCCGCAAATGGATACTGGCCGATGATGTCATTATTGCACTGGCGCGCATGGCTCCCAAACAGCCGCAACAACTCGAAAAAATTCGCGGCCTGTCTACTGGCCGCAGCAAAAATTCAGGCACGGAAATACTGGCGCAGATAAAACTTGCAGGCGAGATGCCAAAAGAACAATGGCCGCAGATCGCCGCCAAAAAAACCAGCAAGGAAGAAGATGTGATTGTCGATCTGCTGATGAATGTATTAAAATTTCAGGCGCAGAAAAATAACATCAGCCCGGCCATTCTTGGTGCGCGCAAGGATGTGGAAAAATTACTCAGCGGCGAAGAATCAACAGCCTTGAGGCAAGGCTGGCGAAAACATATCGCAGGCAATGTATTAGAAGAAGTCCTTAACGGTCACAAAACGCTGATAGTACGCAATCGACAGCTGCAACTTGAAAACACTGAATGAACTACCCGCCGCAGGCGGATG
>CAZIJT010000083.1:0-11649 GCA_964539595.1 uncultured Thiohalophilus sp.
ACAGATAGCAAAAACCCCACATTTGTGGGGCTTAATTTAAAACGAGGGGTGCTTAATTCAGACAGACAACTCAACCATCGCTGGTGAGGATTTCATATTTCTGCTGCAACGCTTCTTTACTTTCTTCGTTATCCGGATCGATCAGGATACAGTCAACCGGGCAAACTTCGATACACTGGGGTTCGTCATAATGGCCAATGCACTCGGTGCAGAGATTAGGATCTATTTCATAAATTTCATCGCCCTGGGTAATTGCGCTATTCGGGCATTCCGGTTCGCAGACATCGCAGTTGATGCATTCATCATTAATCAGTAGAGACACTACATATACTCCAAATCTTTATATCAATACTTACTTATATTAACCTAATCGACTACTTAGTGCAGTAACAACTTTCGGATGCACGAAGCGTGAGACGTCACCGCCCAGCCCGGCAATTTCCCGCACAAGTGTTGAGGAAATATAAGCATAATGTTCTGCCGGAGTCAGAAAGACCGTCTCCACCTCAGGGGCTAACTGTCGGTTCATCCCGGCAAGCTGGAACTCATATTCAAAATCTGACACTGCTCGCAGGCCACGCAAAATTACCCCCGCGCCCTGCTCCTTCATAAACTCCACCAGCAGAGTATCGAAGCTGCAAACTTTTACCCTCGGCATGTCCGCCAGCACTTCCTGCACCAGCGCCACGCGTTGCTCCAGTGGAAAAACCGGTTGCTTGCTGCCACCTTTCGCTACCGCGACGATGACCTGATCAAACAGGCGGGTGGCACGCTGCACCAGATCCGTGTGTCCGTTAGTAACAGGATCAAAGGTTCCGGGGTAGATGGCAATTGTATTCATACTGAAATTAGATAGTGTGGCTGGCTCAATAATATAGCCAAATCAAAATCGGGCTAATCGGTTGGGGCACAGTCTACCCCTGATCCGCGCAGCACACCAGATAGTAGCTCACCTGCCCGGCCTTTTTCTGTCGGTGAATGACCCATGCGGCCGGTAGTTCTGGCAAGGCTTCATCACGACTGACTTCAAAATAAAGATAGCCCGAAGACATCAATATCTCCTGCTGGTAAAGTTTGTCGATGCAGGGTTGCAACAGCCCCTGATGATAGGGCGGATCAAGAAAAATGAGATCGAATTTTGTATCCAGCTGCGTCAGGCTGGATAAGGCATCGCGCGGTAGCAACTGTGTGCGTGGCTCCGCCTGTAATAGCACGATATTTCTTTCCAGCGCGGCAATTGCTTCAGGCTGGCTATCGACCAACACCAGTTCCGCCGCACCACGGGAGAGGGCTTCAAATCCCAGCGCACCACTACCGGCAAATAAATCCAGACAGTGTGCGCCACGGATTATTGGTGCCAACCAGTTGAATAAGGTTTCCCGCACGCGATCTGGCGTGGGGCGCAAGCCCGGCGCATCGGGGAAGTCCAGCTTACGCCCGCGCCAGTCGCCGCCAATAATGCGTAGTTGATTACGTTGAGATTTATTTGTCCTGCTTTTGCGGCGCATCACCACCTACCAGTACGGTCACCATTTTATCAGGGTGAATGCGACGCTTAAACGCGTCCTGAATTTTTGCCGCTGTCACCGCTTCAACATTGGCATTAAATTTTTCCAGATAATTTAGTGGCAGATCATAAAAACCGATCATTACGATATAGCCAATGATGTCCTTGTTGCTATCGATACGTAACGGAAAGCCCCCGGTGATGTTTTTAATCGCATGCTGCATTTCCTCATCGGTTGGCCCATCTTTAATAAATGTTCGCAGGACTTCATTCAGCAAGGCCAGCGCTTCATCGCGCTGAGCGTTACTGGTTTGCAGCCCCATCTGGAACGGGCCGGGCTGGCGCATGGGAATAAAGTAACTGTAACTGCTATACGCCAGTCCACGCTTCTCACGAATCTCTTCCATAATGCGCGAACCAAAACCACTGCCACCAAGAATGTGATTGCCAACATAGAGGGTGAAGTAATCGGGATCGCCTCGGCGCAGTCCCGGCTGCCCAACCAGTACGTGAGTCTGAGTTGATGGGTGAGATTTTTTAATAGTCTGTGCTTTATCCAGTGGTGCAACCACTGGCAGCACAGCTGCATGCTCGCCTTTGGGTAACTTGCCCAGTAGATCATTGGCCAGTTGTTTGGCCTGTTTTAGATCGACATCACCGACAATTGCCACCAGCGCATTACTAGCAACATAGTAACGTTGATAAAAAGTCTGTAGATCTTTTTTACTCAGTGCCTTGATGCTGGCTTCTGTACCTACTGATGGTGAAGCATAAGGATGCTCGCCATAGAGTGCGCGGTAAAATGCCTTACCCGCAATGGAGCCGGGTGATTGCAACTGAGCCTTAAGTGCAATCAAGGTTTGTTTGCGCATTCGCACCAATTCTTTTTCATCAAACCGAGGTTGTGTCAACACCGCTTGCATCGACTCGATAGCCACATCCAGTAAGGCCTTATCATTCAAACTGCGCAAACTCAGGCTGGCATTATCACGCGCTGCTGAAGTTGAAAACGCCGCGCCAATATTGTCGAAGCGTTCAGCCAACTCATCGGTGTCCCAGTCACCTGCGCCCTTGCTTAGCATGGTATTGGTTAAGCGCGCCAGTCCCGGCTGCGTGCCATCGCGCGCACTACCCGCATCAAAAACAATGCGCACATCGACCATCGGCAATTGCGGCGCATGCACGTATAATACTTTCGCGCCATTATCTGTGTTCCATGTCTGGATTTTAAAAGTGTTATCTGCGCTGACGTTGGTTTGAAACAGTAAAAATATAATGCTGACGACAACTATTCGAATTCGATTTACGAGGTTCATAATTTTTCCTGAATTTCGTATATATATAAAGGTAATGTCTATAAAAAATAACTCGGCTGCGTGGGCTTCATTTCATTTAGCCCACGCAACCGGCCTAATCTGATGGCGCTGCACCGTCCAGCGGTTGTGGTTCCAGCACGGCTACCGTCAGGCTATTTTTCAGCAGGTATTTTTTTGCCACCTGCTGTACCTGTTCGGCACTAATGGCACGCACTCGATCAGCATATTCATCCATCCGTTGCCAGCCTAGCCCCACTGTTTCCAGCGTGCCCAGTTGCATCGCCTGATAGAAAATCGAATCCCGTTCATACACTTTGCCCGCAACGACCTGGGCTTTAATTCGCGCCAGCTCCTCGTTAGTCACCGGCTCATCTTTAATGCGTTGTAACTGTGCCAGGATCGCGGCTTCCACTTCGTCTACGCTACGTCCGGCAGCCGGGGTGGCGTCAAGTAAAAAGATCTCATCCTGACGCGCATAAAGGTTGTAACCGACATCGGCGCTAACCGCGATCTGTTGTTTGCGTACTAGCTCTTTGGGAAAACGTGCGCTGCCACCGCCACTGAGTATCCCGGCTAATACTTCCAGCGCATAGGGTTCCCAATCATGCTCGGCAGTAGCTAACACCGGAACTTTATAGCCCATCAGCAGGTAGGGTAGTTTGGCCGGGACACGCACGGTAATTCGACGGGTGCTTTTTTGTTGCGGTTCGATACGCGGCTTCAGCGCCTGTAAATCAGAGCGGGGGATGTCGGCAAAATATTTTTCTGCCAGCACTTTCACTTCCTCGGCTTTAACATCACCGGCCACCACCAAGGTGGCATTGTTTGGCGCATACCAGCGTGCGTACCAGGGTTTCAGATCGTCAACTTTGAGATTTTGCAGATCATTCATCCAGCCGATAATAGGTTGATGATAGGGACTGCTCAGCCAGGCGGTGGCATTGAATTTTTCATAGACCAGTGAACGCGGTTTGTCCTCGGTGCGCATCTGCCGTTCTTCGATCACCACTGCCAGTTCTTTTTTGAAATGATCTGGCGGCAGGATCAGATTACGCATTCGGTCGGCTTCCATTTCAAAACTGATCGGCAGACGACTTTTCTCCAGCTGCTGAAAATAAGCAGTGTAGTCGCGTCCGGTAAAGGCATTTTCACGACCACCATTCTCGGCAATAATTTTCGAGAATTCACCGGGGCCATGTTTTTTCGTGCCCTTGAACATCATATGTTCCAACACATGCGAGACGCCGGTAATACCATTGTATTCGTAACTGGCCCCCACCTTGTACCAGATCTGTGAGACCACCACCGGAGCGCGGTGATCTTCTTTGACCAGCAGCTTTAATCCATTTTTGAGCGTGTACTCATACACCGCGCTTTCACTCTCAGCCGCCAGCAGGCTCGTCAACAAGCCTGTAAACACAAAAAACCCCAGCATTATCCGGAGCATAAAAATACCTCGTTGCATTGTCATTGATTCCCTTAATTTTGTGGTTGAGCCGGGTGCTTATAAAAGCCCGGACATGATAGGATAGCGCAATTCAGCAAATAATACCGGCAGCCTCGGCTGCCTGCACTACGACCTCAAACAGCATGTTTAGTTTCAGAAAATCAAAATCAAAAACTACCGACCCTAACGAGTCTAATAACGTTCAATCCGCTGACCCAGGATCAGAAACTGCACGTGCCTCCACAACAGATGCCGAGAATAAAAAACCCGGCCTGTTTGGCCGCCTCAAGCAGGGACTGTCACGCACCCGCTCTAATCTCACCGACGGCATTGCCAGCCTCGCGCTAGGGCGTAAGGCCATTGACGATGAGCTGCTCGAAGATATTGAAACCCAGTTGCTGACTGCTGATCTCGGCGTCGAGGCAACCCAGCGTATTATCAATGATCTGACCCAACGCATCTCCCGTAAGGAACTCAAGGATGCCGAGGCGCTGATGGCAGCGTTAAAAGATGACATGGCCGCGATTCTCGAACCCTGCTCCCAGCCACTACACACAGAAACCAGCTCAACAACCTATGTCATTCTTATGATTGGCATCAATGGCGCGGGTAAAACCACCACCATCGGCAAGCTGGCCAAGCACCTGCAGGCGCAGGGTAAATCAGTCATGCTGGCAGCGGGTGATACCTTTCGCGCTGCCGCAGTGGAGCAGTTACAAGCCTGGGGTGAGCGTAACGCTATTCCGGTGATTGCCCAGCAAAGCGGCGCGGACAGCGCGTCGGTAATCTTCGATGGACTGGAAGCCGCACGCGCACGCGGCATCGATGTGCTGATTGCCGATACCGCCGGACGCCTGCACACGCAAAACAATCTGATGGAAGAGCTGAAGAAAATCAAACGGGTGATGACCAAACTGGACGCGCAGGCTCCCCATGAAGTGATGCTGGTGGTCGATGCCGGTACCGGCCAGAACGCGCTTAATCAGGCCAGCGAATTTAATCAGGCTCTGGGTATTACCGGCATTACCCTGACCAAGCTCGACGGCACCGCCAAAGGCGGGGTGATTTTCGCGATTGCCAATAAGCTGGAAATCCCAATTCGCTTCATTGGCGTTGGCGAAAGCATCGACGATCTGCGCCCCTTCAACGCACATGAATTTGTTGATGCATTGTTCGGAGACAACTAAACCGTGATCCGCTTCAGCCACGCCTGCAAACGTTATCCCGGTGGCTACGATGCCCTGACCCAGGTGAACTTTCATATGCCGGTGGGGCAGATGGCTTTTCTAACCGGCCATTCCGGCGCAGGCAAGAGTACTTTGTTAAAACTGATCGCGCTGCTCGAACGCCCCAGCCGTGGGCAGGTCTTCGTCAACGGCCAGAACCTGGCTAAAATAGGTCGCAAACGCATCCCCTTTTTCCGCCGTAACATTGGCATTATTTTTCAGGATCACCAGCTGTTATTCGACCGCACCGTGTTTGATAACGTGGCTCTGCCGCTGATCATCGCCGGTCTGCCGCGACGGGAAATCAGCAAGCGCGTACGCGCCTCACTGGACAAGGTGGGGTTGTTAAAAAAGGAAAAAATTTATCCGATCACGCTCTCCGGTGGTGAACAGCAACGCGTCGGCATTGCCCGCGCGGTGGTCAACAAGCCCCCCTTGCTGCTCGCCGATGAACCCACCGGTAATCTTGACCCGGAACTCTCACGCGAGATCATGCACATTTTTGAAGATTTCAGTCAGGTCGGCGTCACCGTACTCATCGCTAGCCATGATCTGGATCTGATTTCACAACTCCCCTACCGCCAGCTTATTTTGAATGCAGGACAACTCAGTAGCGATACCGATCCCTCCGAGGCGCTGGCCGGATGAGCAAGCTGGATATCGCCACCCGCATCCACGTATTGCTCCTGCGTCACCTACAGGTGTTTTTCTATAGCCTCGGACAACTCAGTCGCCAGCCTTTGTCGCTGTTTATGACCGCTGCGGTAATCGGCATTGCACTAGCCTTGCCCACCGGCCTGCATGTGCTATTACAGAATGCCCAACAAATCAGTGGCGGCTGGGATGGTGCGGCACAGATTTCACTGTTTTTGAAAAAATCGGTCAGCGACAAACAGGCCAAAGCCTTGGCTCGTAAGCTCGGCCAACGCAAGGACATCGCAAAGGTAGATTACCTCTCCCGCGAACAGGCGCTAAAAGAATTTCAGCAGCAGTCCGGTTTTGGTGATGCCTTAAAAGCCCTGAAGAAAAATCCGCTGCCCTCGGTACTGATCATCCAGCCGACACTGGCAAATAGCCAGCCACAGGAAACCGCCATTTTGCTTGAAGATCTACGCAAAAATACGCGTGTTGATATCGCTCAGCTGGACATGCAGTGGGTGAAACGCCTGTACGCAATTATGGACATTGTCCGTCGTGGCGTGATCGTACTCGCCGCGTTACTGGCGCTGGCGGTGTTGCTGGTAGTCGGCAATACCATTCGTCTGGCGATTCAGAACCGCCGCGATGAAATTGTAGTGATGAAACTCATCGGTGGTACCGATGCCTTCATCCGTCGTCCCTTTCTCTACACCGGATTCTGGTACGGTTTTTTTGGTGCGCTGCTGGCCTTTATAATGGTCTATGCCGCCCTGCTGCTGCTCAGTGGCCCGGTGGAAAAACTGACCGCGCTCTATCACAATAATTTTGAGTTATCCCGGCTGGATTTCAACACGGCGCTGGTGCTGCTGGTCACAGGTGTTATGCTGGGACTAGTGGGTTCCTGGCTGGCAGTAGGCCGCCATCTGCGAGACATCGAACCCGGCTGAAGCCATTAGCCTATCTCTTTGGAAACATTCTAAAATGCAGATAAAAATTCACTATTTTTCCGGCCTGCCGATATAAGTTTCTACGTCCTTTTATTATGTACAAAAATCTTATGTCTGAGCACAAAACCCGCATCCTCGTCGTCGATGGTTCCTCCGTATCTCGCGAAATTCTCTCCCGTATATTAAGAGAAGAACTTAGTAATACCGACATTATCAGCTGCAAGTCGGGTTCTGAAGCGCTGTCCCTGCTCAGCGAAACAAAAATTGATCTGGTCACCACGGCTTTGCTACTGGCGGACATGGATGGTCTGGCACTGAGCCGCAAAATCCGCGACACCTTCCAGCATCCCTTTATCCCGGTCGTGGTCGTCTCCGGAGATGCCGATGAACGTTTACTGCGCGAGGGCTTTGAAGCTGGGGTCACCGATTATTTCGACAAATCGAATGGCTACAAGGCCTTCGGCAAATTTATCCAGGGCTTCCTGCAACGCAATTCCGGTCTCATGGGCAACATTCTGTTCATCGAAGACAGCCGCACAGCCGCCGCCGTAGTGCTGAAAATGCTGCAAAAGAACAACCTCAATGTCACCCACGTACGCTCGGCAGAAACCGCACTAACCATGCTAGAAGAATCGCTGGAGGAAAAAGCCGACAAGGTGCAGAGCTTTGATCTGGTGATCACCGATTTTTATCTGGAGGGAAGCATGACCGGCGGCGATTTATTGCACGCCATTCGTGCCAGACACCATTTGTCACAACAGGAGTTGCCCGTGCTGGTACTGACCGGCAGCGATGATCCCAGCACCCAGGTGGAAATCTTCCATGCCGGGGGCAATGATTTTGTCCACAAACCCATCATCGAGGAAATCCTGCTCGCCCGGGTGCGCGCCCTGCTACTGATTAAACACCAGTTCGATGCGCTCAAGAAACAAACCGAAACTATGCGCTGGATCGCCGCCACTGACAGCCTCACTGGTGTACGCAGTAAGCGCTATCTGGTTGATAACGGTGAAGAATTTATTCGCTGCCCAGAAAACCAGGGGGTCTGGGCGATTATTATCGACATCGATCTGTTCAAAAACATCAACGACAACCTCGGCCACATCACCGGCGATCACGTACTCGCCGAGCTGGGTGAGTTTCTCAACAGTCATTTTCCCGATGATATGGTAGTACGCTTTGGCGGTGAAGAATTCTCACTGCTGGTGAAAAACTGCGACCGCGACACTATCCTCACGCGTTGTGAAGATTTACGCCAGCAGGTTGAAGATCTGAAACCCGCCGGGCTGGAAGTCAAAATAAGTCTCGGCGTTGCCGGGGTAGAAGAACACCCCAGCGCCAACCTGACCCAGCTTATTGCCCTCGCCGATAAGGGACTGTATTTCTCCAAAGAAGCTGGCCGCAATCGGGTCAGCATTTACGGCCTGGATGGCCCCGAGCCCTATCCCAGCGCCAGCATTACCCCCCTGCAACAGCCCCAACAGGCCTGATATTCCCTCTTTTTCATATTAGTCTTTTCTGATATTGAACCTTTTTGGCTATTGGCACTCACAGGTGGTGAGTGCTAATATTCGATTACAGAACATCAGAGAGGATTGACACATCATGACTACGAATCTGGCAATGCAACTGGCCGTTCCCGTTGGCAACTCCGCCGGCAGCCTGGAAGCCTATATTCAGGCCGCCCGCCGCATTCCTATTCTCAGCGCCGAAAAAGAAAAGGAACTGGCGCTGCGTCTGCACGATGAGGGCGATCTGAATGCTGCGCAGGAGCTGATTATGTCTCATCTGCGTTTTGTCGTGCATATCGCCAAAAGCTACAGCGGCTACGGTCTGCCACAGGCCGATCTGGTACAGGAAGGTAATATCGGCCTGATGAAGGCAGTCAAACGCTTTGACCCCAGCTTTGGTGTGCGTCTGGTTTCTTTCGCCGTGTACTGGATCCGCGCAGAAATTCACGAGTATGTGTTGCGCAACTGGCGCATTGTTAAAGTCGCCACCACCAAGGCGCAACGTAAATTGTTTTTCAATCTGCGCAGCAAGAAAAAAGCGCTGGGCTGGCTGAATCATAAGGAAGTCGGCTCGATTGCCGATGATCTGGGCGTTAGCCGTAAGGACGTGCTGGAAATGGAATCACGCATGAGCGGCATCGACATGGGTTTTGACGAACCTGATAGCGATGACGACAATAGCCATAGCGTCGCCCCCGTCACCTATTTGCAGGACATGAGTCAGGAACCCGCGACACAGGCAGAAGCCAGCGACTGGGAGCAACATAACCACTCGCGCCTGAGTAATGCGCTGGCCAA
Organism: uncultured Thiohalophilus sp.; assembly: GCA_964539595.1. Taxonomy (GTDB): domain Bacteria; phylum Pseudomonadota; class Gammaproteobacteria; order UBA6429; family Thiohalophilaceae; genus JAADGZ01. The sequence goes on from CAZIJT010000083.1 coordinate 9,392, forward strand.
TCTGGATGATCGTAGCCGTGACATCATCCAGCAACGCTGGTTGACGGATGACAAGTCTACCCTGCATCAGCTGGCCGATATCTATCAGGTATCCGCTGAACGTATCCGCCAACTGGAAAGCAGCGCAATTAAAAAACTGAAAGCCGCGCTGGCAGCATAAACTCGTTACCGGGCTCCAACAGGAGCCCTTTTTCTATCCAGTATCAAACAAGCTGTTGGGCTTCACTTCTCGCTTAACCCAACCTGCACGGCAGCTATTAAATTAGTTGCTCGTGTAGGTTGGGCTGAATGAAATGAAGCCCAACAATCTATCATACGAAGACTGCATCCATTATATTCCCATGCCTCTAACCTCTCCCCCCAAAATAGGTTTCATCAGTCTGGGTTGTCCCAAAGCGCTGGTGGATTCCGAACAAATTCTCACTCGCCTACGTGCCGAAGGCTATGACATCACCCCTGATTATGAGGACGCCGAACTGGTGGTGGTTAATACCTGCGGATTTATCGACAGCGCAGTGGAAGAATCACTGGATGCCATCGGTGAAGCCCTGCATGAAAATGGCAAAGTCATTGTTACTGGCTGTCTCGGGGCGCGAGGCGATACGGTACTGAAACATCACCCACAGGTGCTGGCCGTTACCGGCCCCCATGCGCTGGGCGAAGTTATGCAGGCCATCCATTCGCATATTCCCAAACCCCATGATCCGTTTACCGATCTGGTGCCTGCCGCCGGGATTAAACTCACACCACAGCATTATGCCTATTTGAAAATATCTGAAGGCTGCAACCACCGTTGCAGTTTCTGCATCATCCCGGCATTGCGGGGTGATCTGCTCAGCCGTCCTGCCAATGAAGTGATGCGCGAAGCCGACGCTCTGGTACAAAGTGGCGTTAAAGAATTACTGGTGGTGTCGCAGGATACCAGCGCCTATGGCGTCGATGTTAAATACCGAACCGAGTTCTGGGGTGGACGCCCGATCAAAACCCGGCTGACTGAACTGGCACAGGCGCTGGGTGAACTGGGGATCTGGATTCGTCTGCACTATGTTTATCCTTACCCGCATGTAGACGAAATCATCCCGTTAATGGCCGAAGGAAAAATCCTGCCCTATCTGGACGTGCCCTTACAACATGCCAGCCCACACATCCTCAAGGCCATGAAACGCCCGGCCAATATTGAAAACACCCTGCAACGCATACAGGGCTGGCGTGAAGTTTGCCCCGACATTACTTTGCGCAGCACCTTCATCACCGGCTTCCCCGGCGAAAGCGAACAGGACTTTGACGAGTTACTACAATTTCTGACTGAGGCACAACTGGATCGAGTTGGTGCCTTTACCTACTCAGCCGTTGACGGTGCCAGTGCCAACAATCTTCCCAACCCCGTCGATGAAGAGATCAAACAGGATCGACTGGAACGGCTGATGGCCTTACAGGAAAAGATCAGTGCCGAGAAACTTGCCGCCAAAGTCGGCCAGCAAATCACTGTACTGGTCGATGGCTACAGCGACGATGGATTGTTACTTGCCCGCTCCGCTGCCGATGCGCCCGAGGTCGATGGCGTTGTCATCCTCGATGGCATAGAAGAAACAAAGCCCGGCGAGTTTCTCAAAGTCACCGTGACCGGTGCTACCGAGCATGATTTGATCGCCGAATGACTAAAGTCCACGCTCATACAAATACCGCTGAAAGCCTACAAACACATCCCGAATCCCGGCTACACTACCAAGCTCTACGGTGGCATCACTAACCGCATGGTATTTCAGCGCTAGCAAATCTGGCAATTTCTCCTGCGCCAGCTCTCCCACTCCCTCCTGAATATAATGTGACAGCACAAAATCCAGGAATTGCTGCTGCTTGTAATCATAGTGCGAAAATATCTCGCCCTTGTGTAGCGATACCCGTTGTTCACGGGTAATCGGCGGCAAGGCAAAAGCGATATAGGCCAACACATCGAACAGATCGCTTTTCTCTGCATCGATCATCCGACCAACCTCAGCGAGCTGTTGGCTACCATAGCCTTTTTCTTCCAGCCCAATCAGCAATGATTTGCGTGTATCGGGTTTGCTCCACAAAGCCCGAAGCTCATCTTCATTTTTAAATAATTCCGGCAACTCACCGAACAAACGTTGTATGAATTGAGTCGCTGAGATGGGTGTGCCATCGGGACTCCAGAAGCTGGTTGCCATCATGTGCTGGATGCTGCGTTCCTTGCCATCCGCCAGTTTAATTTTTGCCTTGATCTTTTTCTTACAAAC
>CAZIJT010000084.1:0-11540 GCA_964539595.1 uncultured Thiohalophilus sp.
ATGATTGTGGTTGCCATTATCGGCATTCTGGCCGCCATCGCCATCCCGGCCTATACCGGCTATATGCGCACGGCACGTATGCAGAAAGTTTCCGACCATATCGACAGCGCCCGCCGCTGGATACAGGCCGGCTTCCAGAATGACGCCTCCCGCCGCTCCATGAGTATAACCTATGTTGCTACAGATGAGATGGGCTTGACCTCCGGCAATCAGTCTGAATTCCCACGCAAGGCAAGCACCATTGTCGACGCACTTAACATGAGCAATGGCACTGCACCAGAAGGCGGCGGCAAGCCGTATGCCACAGCCGCTGTCGACGCATCTGGTGTAGTCGGTATTGCTTCTACTAATAACGGCGTAGCTTGGAAATCAGGCGACCGGGTCACCATTACACGGCCTAAATACCTGGACTTCACTACACAAACAACCATCGGTATTACTTACTGAAACTGATGTAAAGGCTCCCCCTTCGGGGAGCCTTTTTTTATTTAACTATTAATTTTGTTTCCTTATCAGATATAAAATAGCATAAACCTGAACAAGGAATTCTGCCGTATATTATGATGAACCGGGATCTTTTGTACGCTAAACTCCGCGCCTTTGGCATCCATTTCAGTATTAGTCTGATCGTCTTTTTCATTCTGCTCTATTTTATTCTTTTCCGCTGGTATCCCATGCCCTTCTTTGATACCGATGGTGGTTGGCAGGGTATTCGCATTATAGCCGGTGTGGATCTGACGCTGGGACCACTGCTAACCTTCATCGCCTTTAATCCCCATAAGCCTCTCAGATTATTGAAACTGGATCTTGGGCTTATCGGTTTGGTGCAGATTGCCGCACTCGTCTGGGGCATCAGCACTGTGCATGGTCAACGCCCCTATCTTGCGGTCTTTGCCGATGGCATCTTCTACCCCCTGACCTATTATCAGCTTTCAGATACAGGACTGAATAAAGAGGACATCGACAAACTGGCGCCCGGCCCGACGCCAAAGAAAATCTATGTCGATATTCCCAAAGACAAGAATAAATATTTTGCCCTGCTGACCCGTTCTGTAGCGACCCAGCCCATTCATTTCATGGGTAAACGTTACCGCACCTTCGATAAAAGTGAACTCAAAAATCTCAATTTCTACAGTATCGATATAAAAGCCTATCTCAAAGGCGAGGCCGATGCATGGCACCAGGAATACCGAAAATTTATACGCTCTCACCCCAATACGCTGGATAACATGCTGTACTTCCCCCTCGACGCCCGATACGGCAAATACATTATCGCCTTTAACCGCAACACACTGAACTTTGTCGACGTACTTAATATTCCACCACCGGACATTGATGAGGTCATCTGGGGGAAAAAAGAAGCTAAAAAACGGCGTCAACGAGATGCCGAACGATCAAAAATAAAACAGGCTGCTCCCTCACCCGGTTCATGAAGCAGGTATATTGGTGCGCACAATCCTGCTCGTAGCCTGCACTCATAAACTGGGATAATAAAACCTATGCTCCCCCGTTCTGGACTGCTCACGGACAAGCCTGACCGCCTGAGCCTGCGAGTCCGTCTAACCCTGCTCATCCTGCTATTGGTTCTGCCAACGCTCATCTACTCTCCCGGCTTGCACGGTTCCTTTCTTCTGGATGACTACGCTAATATTGTCCAAAATGAAGCTGTCCATGTGAAGGATCTGTCATTTGCCACCTTGCACGGAGCTGCTACTTCTCTCATATCCGGCATTCTGGGACGTCCTGTCGCCGCCATCAGTTTTGCCTTTAATTATTATCTCGCCGATGACACGAACAATCCCTATGGCTTCAAACTGTTCAATGTCGCCATCCATACCATCAATGGCCTGCTAATATTCTGGTTTGTACGGCTACTACTCCAGCGCCTGCAGGCGCATCCCGCTCGCCCCCTGAAAGAATTTACCAGCCACCACTCCGTCACACTTTTGGCTGGTCTTATCGCGCTGCTGTGGGTATGCCATCCGATACAGCTTACCAGCGTGCTCTATGTGGTACAGCGCATGACCTCTCTGGCCGCCCTTTTCATGCTGCTGGCACTGATTGCGTATCTCAAGGCACGGACTGCAGAGCAAGCACGCATTCACTGGCTCTGGTTCAGCACTATCCCGCTCTGGGGCGTGTTGGCGGTTCTCAGCAAGGAATCCGGCTTTCTACTGCCTCTGTATATTCTGGTTTTAGAGCTGATTCTGTTTCCACAATCCTTTCCCTGGAAATACTGGCCCAACTTGAAACAAAGCCTTCGCTGGTTGATTCTGATCGGAGTCGGCTTGCTGGCCGCAGTACTCATCACCACCGCCGTCCGCTATTCCCTGCCGGGTTACGAAAATCGAAATTTCACCCTGATAGAACGACTTTTGACCGAAGCACGGGTGCTCGTGTTCTATATTGGACAAATTCTCGTTCCCCGACTTTCATCTTTCGGAATTTATCATGATGATTTCGCTATCTCTCATACGCTTCTGCAACCCTGGACCACCCTGCCGGCGATACTATCTATCGCCGCACTACTTATATTGGCCCTGCTGACACTACGCCGCCAGCCTCTGCTTTCACTCGGCCTGCTCTGGTTCTTTGCCAGCCATGCGCTGGAATCCACAGTCTATCCCTTTGAGCTAATATATGAGCATCGCAACTATCTCGCTAGTCTCGGCATTATATTCGTCATCATCCAGGCTCTACTCTGGTTACATTCGCAATATAGAGACAAGCGAATCTGGTTGTTCGTGCCCACTCTTGTTATTGTTTTTGCCATCAGCACCACCATTCGTAGCTATGAGTGGCGAGATCTGTCATCTCTTCTTATTGCTCATGTTAAGAATCATCCAGAATCCCCACGCGCATGGGCGAATCTATCCAATGTTTATGTAAAAAATAATAATTATGTAGAGGCCATCGCTTCACTCAAACGAGCCTCGCTACTAAACCCCCGGGAACCTGGTTACTCTATTTACATGTATATGCACATGACACATCTTGGTCTGCCGCTACCCGGAATCGAGGAAAACAAAATTATTGAAGCCATTCTCGACAACCCCCAAACCACCATGCTGACATCTGTTTTTGATAAAATAAACCGATGCATTGATTCATCCTGCAAGGATCTGCAAAGCATTTCTGAAACATGGCTCAGAACTGCATTGAAAGCAATGGACTCGCCACGTTTCCGTTACTACCTTGGCAACAACCTGGCGGCACAGGGAAAACTTAAGAGAGGGTTGGACTACATCAATCTTTCCATCAGCCAGGCCCCGAATCACCTATCTCCTTATATAGGTAAAATTGACGTTCTACTCAAGCAGAGTAAAATCAAAGAGGCGAAAAACACTTATCACACGTTGCAGTCAATGAGTATAAAATTATATGGTGTCCTGACAAACAAGGTACTTAAAACCGGCAAACATATTTCCAGTTTCGAGCCTCGACCCTCGCCACAATAACAGCCATGAAAAAAAGATATATGTATCGCTCACCCAGCACACATCCATGTCTGGAAAAATGAAATCTTTTTCAAACCGCTGGTTCAATTGGGGCCAGCAGTCTGTTAACCATCAGATATTTTCTGCAACCCTGATCATAGGTTTCTTCACCCTGCTGGGTAAGCTGTTTGCCATTCTCAAGGAACTGGTGACCGCCTATCACTTCGGCACGGGGGATAGGCTGGATGCCTTCATTATCGCCTTTCTGCTGCCCGCTTTTGTAATCAATATACTTTCAGATTCCCTGCGAGCGTCTCTGATCCCCGTACTCACCCGTATCCGTGCCCAAAACAGCATAGATGAAAATCGTGCATTTCTGTCTGGCATCCTGTTTCTTACTATCATTGTACTCATAGCCGGTGTCATTATTCTAGCCTTGGCAGCACCATATGTTATCCACTGGTTCGCTTCCGGCTTTAGTACTGAGAAACTATTACTGAGCAAAAATCTGTTTTTTCTCCTGCTGCCGGTTCTGATATTCAGCACGCTCTCAGCCATCTGGGGCGCGATATTGAATACCGAAGAGCATTTTGCCGTGGTCGCCATAGCCCCTGCCTTGATTCATATTGGTGCCATTCTCCTGTTGCTGCTCGCAGGCAACCAATGGGGGATCTATGCTCTCGCGATCGGCACAGTAACCGGTTTCATTGCCGAACTTCTACTTCTAAGCTTTGCGGTCAGGCGCATCGGACTGGCTGTGACTCCCCGTTGGCAGGGAATAACCGCCCCCATTAGAAGCGTCATTCAGCAATTTATGCCTATGACTGCCGGTATGATTCTTATGAGCAGCACCGTCATTATCGATCAGGCTATGGCAGCTATGCTCGACCCCGGCAGCGTCTCCAGCCTGAATTATGCCGGCCGAATCATCGGACTCCTCACCGGGGTTGGCGCTATGGCCCTGGGCACGGCGGTTTTGCCCCATTTTTCCCGCCAGGTCGCCAGTGAAGACTGGTCTGGTATCCTGCATACCTTTCGCACCTATAGCCGTCTGATTCTTGCATTGACGATTCCTTTTTGTGGAATTCTTATTTATTTTTCATCCCCCTTAATCGAAATTTTGTTTCAGCGGGGTGCCTTCGATGCGAACGACACTCAACTGGTAGCCCACATTCAGATCTTCTACCTGTTGCAGCTTCCTTTTTATATCCTTGGCATTATGGGCGCACGACTATTGAGCGCTCTATCTTGCAACCAAATTCTAATGAGAATAAGCGCCATCAACCTGGTAACCAATATCGCGGGCAACCTGATATTGATGAAATACCTTGGCCTTGCCGGGATTGCTCTGTCAACCTCCATCGTTTATTTTATCTCGCTGCTTTTAATTGTCGGATATATTCAGCATTTTATTCGGCAAAAAATGAATCCGAAGGGCAACATACCGGCATGAGACTGTGTAAAACAACAAAAATAGAATCAACATGCGACTGACTTTTGTAACATCTTCCCTCATAGCGGGTGGCGCAGAACGTGTGCTCTCTATTATGGCCAACTACTGGGCCACAAAGGGATATGCTATCAGCTTTATCACTCTTGATTCTAGGGATGCTGATTTCTATATCCTGGACCTACAGGTTCAACGCTATGCCCTTGCCCTTCTGCATGGCTCCAATTCCCCCTGGGGCATATTGCGAAAACATATACTCCGTTTGTTCTGGATACGTCACGCCGTCAAGGAAACACAACCCGATGTAGTCATATGTTTTATGGATAGAATGAATATAGCAACCCTGATCGCAACCCGGTGGTTATCTGTTCCGGTCATTATATCCGAACGTGTCAATCCTGAACGGCATAAGATTGGTGTTTTCTGGGGTATTCTCCGCCGACTTATGTATCCATATGCCAATATTCTTGTAGTACAAACTGAAGCCGTCCAAAAATGGGCCAGACGACATTTGCCTGACGATCGGATCATTATCATCCCCAACCCGCTGGAAGAAACAGAACGATCACCGTCATTAAACTGCCCCATCGCTCTACCGCCAAAATACATCGTTGCCATGGGACGTATGGTTCCTCAGAAAGGTTTTGATATGCTTTTGTCAGCCTTTGCCCGTCTGGCAGAAGCATTCGATAACTGGGAACTAATTATCCTGGGTGACGGATCAGAACGAAATCAATTACAGCAACAGGCCAAAGAACTTGGTATACAGCATCGCCTACATATGCCAGGTAAAGTTAGTCCTCCGGACCAGATACTGGAACAGGCTGAAATCTTCATTCTCTCTTCCCGCTACGAGGGCTTCCCCAACGCCCTGCTGGAAGCTATGCGCGCAGGCGTTGCGGTGATCAGTTTTAACTGCCCCAGCGGCCCGGCAGAGATTATTCACCACGGTGTAGATGGACTGCTGGTCCCGGCACAGGACACTGACGCGTTAGCGCAAGCCATGACAACGCTGATGCAGGACGAAAAACTACGCAAGTCTCTTGCCCGTCAGGCAGTGTCCGTAAAAGAACGCTTTTCGCTGGAGAAAATTATGGGGCACTGGCAAGATCTGATTGAGTCTGTGATATCTGCAAACTCAGAACGAAGGAAATAAAATAATACTTCGCGGAAAATAGCAGAGGAATTAAACCCTCTACACTTAACTATCCAGAATCCTTTTTACAACTTCAGCATCCCAATCAAATCGCAAGCGGGTCGTATAGCGAGCCTGTTCCTCCCGTAACCGGCAAAGCCCGCTCTCTTTTTTCTGAATCACTGTTTGTATACGCTGAATCCAGGCTCGACTGTCGGTTGGATCCAGCAAGCTGGTGGCCGGAAGAATCTCCCGATGCTCGGGAATAGCACTGGCCAGTACAGCAACGCCACAGGCAATCGCTTCCAATACAGCATTTGGCGCGCCTTCGAGCAGGGAGGGGAATAAAAGCAAATCGACTTGCGGCCAGAATATCTCCGCCTCAACCCAGCCTGCAAACTCAACCTGGTTCTGCAGATGCAGGTTTTTCACCTGCTGCTTCAAAGCCGCCTCAGCCGGACCCGAACCATAGAGATAAAGCCGTGCTGATGCAGCGTCGATATGCGCCATACAGTCAATTATCAGTGACTGGTTTTTACGTTTTTCCAATATACCGACACAGGCCATCTGTATGGGGTTAGACAACTTATGGCAGGAGAGTTCCAGTTGTGGAATTTCGTTAGGAAACACCTGCACATACCTCGGTCGAAAAAAACGATGACGATAGAGAATGTTTTTTTGTAGCGTTTCAGAAACGCTGTACATCCGAACACGATGAATAGCCATTGCCTCAGTAATGGTCTCAGCTATAGTGATAAATTTTCCGTGACCTTTTAATCGGTGCTGTTCCACCGTATCACCGCGAACGAAAAACGATAGTGGAATCCGCCTCAAGAGGCGTAGCGGCTGCAGTAGAAAAACATACAGGGAGTCAAAGGCAAACAGGTGCGTCACCCGTTGTCTCAGTCCCAGAATCAGCAATTGAATAGGCGCAAACAGAAAAAATACACCCCAGAAAAAAAGGTTCTCCGTTTTATCCTGTGGCCAGGGAAAACGATGAAAATGACAATGGGGATGGTTAATGGGAAAAGGACAAACCGCCAGATAATGAACCGTATGCCCCTGTTCAAGCAAGGCTCGAATAGCACGAAAATAACGCTTGCAACACCCACCTGGCTTGGGTCGATAATAGCTGGTCAAGACTACAACCATGCTGCATGTTCCTTCCAGAACAGATAAACATAGATGTTCCAAAGCCGATAGCCGCGATCCCGCTGTCCCAGACAATGCTCATCCAGCATTGACAATACTTCTGAGCGATTAAACGGATTCGCATTCTGCGTATGTAGCAATTCCCGCAACTCTTCTCCCAGCTTTGCCCGAAACCATTGATCGATAGGTACCCCAAAGCCCTGTTTTCTACGTTTCCAGATTTCTGTAGGCAATAAATCGGCAAAGGTTTCCCGCAACATATGCTTGCCAGAATAGCCCCGGCGATGCCAGTTCCTGGGTAAGGAAAATGCCAGCTCCACAACCCGTGTATCCAGAAAAGGCGCGCGCACTTCCAGGGAGCTGGCCATGGTTGCCCGATCGACCTTAAGTAGAATATCCTGAGGCAAATAAATTACCGCATCCGCCGCCATCATTTCCATAATACTATCTGCCTTTGCCGCTGCCGGAATCAGTGGAGGGCAGTGGCCTCGCTGCGCAATAGAGGGCACTAAACGGGCAAAAACATGATCGGCATAATTGGTCGGCGCAAGATAAGGCGTTTCGCTTTCCTGTCGTTTGACTAGATCATAGAACAAATGCGCTTTCTTCAGCAGGCTGCGACTATGATGCACCATAGGTTCAGGTAGAGCCTCGATGCTGCGTTCAATACGACGCTGTAAAAACTTTGGCATACGAAAATACCAGCGCAACAATGCCCGCCCCTGATAACGCTGATACCCACTGAACAACTCATCGGCACCATCTCCCGACAAGGCCACTTTGACATGTCGAGCCGTCATCTTAGCCAACAGCGAAGTCGGCAACAGAGAGGAATCAGCAAAGGGCTGACCGATGTGATCCATTATCAGTGTTTTCAGATCATCACTGTCGCATTCGCTGAGAACCTCTTCATGGTGCTCGGTTTTATAGAAATCTGCGATTTGCCTGGCAAAGTGCCGCTCATCATAAGAATTTTCCGTAAAGCCAATGGTAAAAGTCTTTGGCTTTATTCCATGCTCCTTACATAACAGCCCGACCACCAGGGAGGAATCAATGCCACCAGACAGGAAGGCCCCCACTTCGACATCGGCCACCATGCGTACACGCACAGCAGCCTCCAACCTTTCCCGCAGGGCTTCCTGCGCCTGTTGTTTTGACCCCTGAAAACCGCCCACCGAGAGTGACCAATATGCCTGTTGCCGAACATCTGAACCCGGCCGCCAGTGCAATACATAACCCGGCAACACTTCCTTGACATGCTGGTAGGCTGTCATACCCGGCAAGTAATAACCATAGCGCAGATAATCTGCGCTACTGTCCAGATCTTCCTGCCAACGCCGCTCATCCAGTGCAGCCAGCGCCGGTAACTCCGAAGCACAAGTCATGGTCTCGCCTGACGAATGATAGAACAGCGGTTTCTTGCCCATTCTATCTCTTGCTAGCAACAAGCTTTGCGCCTGACTATCCCAGAGGGCAAAGGCCCACATACCTTCAAGGCGCTGAAGAAATGACTCGCCCTGGATAATCAACCCTGCCAGTAGAACTTCGGTATCCCCCTGGGTAGTAAACGTCCACTGTTCTTCCAGCTCTTTTCGTAAATCATGGTAATTGTAAATTTCGCCGTTGTAGCTCAGCACGTAACGCCCGCCGGGATCTGTCATGGGCTGTCGGCTACTTGACAAATCGAGTATGGATAGCCGAACATGACCAATGCCTAATGGATTTTTGAACCAGCTTCCGGACTCATCGGGACCTCGGTGCGCAAGCCTTGCCTGTGCCCGCTGCAATCTTTCCTGCAACACCGATTGCTCAACCCTGGAGTTATAAATAAAAAGTATTCCGCACATCAGCCTTTATTACCTGTCTCCATAGCAGCACAGCTCCGGTATAATTGCATATATCGCTGAGCGGTATTGCGCCACAGCAATCCTTTTTCAATAATTTTCAGCGATCCTGCCTGTCCATACGCCGCTGCCTGCACAGGATTATCCATGATATGCTCAATGCAGCTCCTCAACGCATCACTATCCCCATCCCTGAATAAGAGGCCGGTCTTGGCCTCAACAACCAGTTCATTCACACCATCAATATCTGCAGCGATAACCGGAAGGCCGGCCGCCATAGCTTCGAGCACGGCATTCGGACGACCTTCCCAGTGACTCGCCAGCACAAACAGATCTGCTTGCTTCAAGAGTACGGGAATTTTTTCGGCATCGACGCTGCCCAGAAATTCCACCTGCTTATCAATCCCCAGATCCCGCGCTTTGTTTTCCAGTTGCTCTCGTAGCGGACCATCCCCTGCAAGACGCAATATAAAAGCATATTTTTCAGGCAACTTCGCTAAAGCTTCCAGGATATGCAGCATGCCCTTGCGGGGTATCAGGCTGCCAATTGTCAGCAGATTGATAACTTTTTCCGGTACTTCTCGCATAGCAGCAATAGAGAGAAACTCATCGCCCACACCATTTTCGATCATCATAATTTTATCGGCAAAGCGTGGGAACTCCTGTTTCATTTTTTTCTCAAAGGCCTCGCTCACGGTTACAACCTGAGAACTCAAGGCCAGGGTCTTCAACAACAACCAGCCACTGAGAGATTTTGCTCGGCCCTGCGGAATATCAGAACCCCGTAGAGTGGTAACCACCGGAGTCCCGCTTATCCAGCCTGCAAAACCGGCAATCGCACCGCTGATCGCCCAGTTCGCGTGAATAACATCCGCATTACGTGCATACCGCAAGGTTGTCGCCAACATACTCAACAGAAAAAATGGTACTACCAGATAGAGAAACCGATTTTGTTTCAGCGCAACGGGAATACCGCCAGGCCGGTGCGCCAAATTCGACAGAAATCCCGGCGCATAACGGAATGCATTAATTTGAATGTTTTTTCGATCTGAGTAAATCGACGCAACGCGAGAATCATAAGGAGTCAAAACCCGGCACTGCACATCATCTGGCAAACTTAACAACAAGCGTTTAACAAAGATGCCACTGACCGACTCTGGAAACAGAGGGTAGGAGGTTGTAAGTACCAGTATTCTCATACGACTGAACGTTGGCCAATGAACCTGACGACTTTGATAAAACAGCTTAGATACAGAGGACTCTTCCAATGCAACCAACGTAACGACAGGTTGCCTACACAGTACTGATACGGTTCATCTAGGTTAGGAGCTTGTTTTAAAGCCCGTTGAGAACATGCAGCAGGATCCGGTTTTGTAGCTTTCCTACAAATAAGACAGCAAGATATTGACATCCTGTCAGGACTCATTAATCATAATTTTATTATGAAAAAGTGTGCCTGCATTTTGCATGAACACAAATTCATTGCACCCAAGAGATTGACGAGTAACCAACTTTGTTAAATTGAAACCACGTTCCACATAGAAATCAAACACCTCTTCTGGTTTAGCGGTTTCATAAGGGTAGCCGCCAAACCAGTCGATCCAGTCATAAAGAATCGACATTCCTCGTGACCTACGATATTCAGTATATCTTCTTAGGGGGGATCTTTGGCGTAAACAGTCAGCAATCAATCCGGCCATTGCAAAAAAACTAAAGAAAACCGGGATAATAATCATGCGACCTGAACGACTGGAGCAATAAAGGCGCTTAACTTTAAGCCAGAACCTGGATATAAAATCCTGGTCGTTGTAGAGAGCAATAAAAAGCAACCCTCCTGGTCTTACTAGGTGTGTGATACTATTCATTGCCTGCCACATATTTCCGGTATGGTGCAGTACTCCCCATGAATAAACAATGTCAAACTGGCCAAGCTCGCCAAGATAGGTGGAGTCAAGAATAGACCCCGTTTCTACCCGCCATAAATCTTTATTACTACAGTAGCGACGACGCATTTCCAGCGTAGTGGCGACAGATTGCGGATCATAATCAAAAGAGTGGACTTTGGCTCCCAGCCGCCACGCAGCCAGCGAGAACAGACCACTTCCACTTCCAACATCAAGAAAAGTTAAACCGTCGAGCCGCTCAAGCTTAAGCATGGATTTCAGTGAAAATTCAGCTTCATTTATGCGATCTTCATCTAGAACTTCCAGAAAACGGGACCAGTTTTTTCCGAAAGCGAAACGTTTGCCCTTGTTTATTTCTGTAGTGGAATTACTCATTTTTTCAACTTTTATCCAAATTTTGTCGTTAAACCTTTATCTGGTATCAGAAAACTGAGGTATGGTTATTGCGAATGAACAGAACCTGTCGCGACTGTCGATGTACCGTTGACCCACCATTTGGGTACTGACTACTACATCAAGTTCAGTTTTCATTATCCACATGCTGGTTCTGGTACATCAGGGTTGTGATCTGTTCGGAAACCAGGCCAATGAGAAAAACCAGCACGGAGGTGACAAATA
>CAZIJT010000085.1:0-11454 GCA_964539595.1 uncultured Thiohalophilus sp.
TCGCCAAAGGCGGCCTGGCATCGGGCGGCGTGTTGGCAGCATCGGCGTTGTTTTCTGTCACCATGACCGCCATTCTACAGGCACTTCCCATGGTACAGGCCGTGCTCTTACTCGGCATCTATGCCTTGCTTCCCATGGTCGTGGTGATCTCTCGCTATTCCATTTCCATGATGGTGATTGGTGCCATGGCCATCTTCACCGTCAAGTTCTGGAGCGTACTCTGGTACCTTGCATTGTGGGTCGATCAGAATCTTATTCTATCCATGTACCCAGACGTAAATGTCTTCCTGCAAATCTTCGCCAACCCCGGCGAGCACGACATGAAACGCATGTTGCTAAACATGATCACTACCAGTTTGTATTTGGGGTTGCCATTGCTATGGAGTGGGATGATGGCGTGGGCAGGTGTACACGTAGGGCGATCACTTAACAATGCGACCGCACCGCTGGCCCGCCCGGGTGAAGACGCTGGCCGGCATGGCGGGGCGATGGGTAAGGCAGCAGCAAGTCGAGGTCTCCGCCGCTAGTGATGGCCACAGTTTAGTCTTCGTCGTACCAACCGTAGGGATCGTTCCCGGCGTCCAGGCGGCCGGTTCGGTGGTTGTACTCACCGGTTAGGTCTGCATCATGAAGCTGGCGCCCGTTAGACTCGTCTTCGTCCTGTGATGAGGCGAGCACACCCACGATCGTTCCCAAAAAGACACCAGCCGCCTTAATAAACGAAAAGATCCTTTTTATATGGTTCATCAGTTGCTCCATGTGAATCCATGATGAAAACGATCGTTAGTATAGCATCAGTGTAGGGGATGGCCGGGGAACGGATTAGCAATCAGCAGATCTGATGGTACAGGCTCACGGTATGAGCCTGTATAGAAGACAGTGCCGCCCGACGCGAGAGTCCTGAAGCGGTCACCAGGCTTGAACAGCAGATCAAGGAACACAGTCAGGAGCAGGTGATAGAAAAGGTCGCTTACATCTGGTTCAATCGTTTCTGTGCGCTGCGTTTTATGGACGTAAATCGTTACACCCGTATTGCGGTGGTATCCCCCGCTGAGGGGCAATCTCAGCCCGAGATTCTGGCTGAAGCCAAGATGGGGCATATAGACGAAGATAGAGTGCCTGAGAAAATTAGGCAGCCGATCTTCGCGCTGCTGGACGGCTCTGCTCCCAGCCGTGATCCACAGTCCGAAGCTTACCGCCTGCTGATCGTTGCCGTCTGTAATGATTATCACAAGACCATGCCCTATCTGTTTGAGCGTATTGCCGATTACACCGAGTTACTGATGCCGGATGATCTGCTTTCCGATAATTCTATTCTGGCAGTCACGCGCGAAGCGATGACACCAGATATCTGTGAGGATGTAGAAGTCATCGGCTGGCTTTATCAGTTCTATATTTCAGAGAAGAAGGATGCAGTCTTCGACGGTCTGAAAAAAAACAGGAAAATTACTCCGGCAAACATTCCTGCGGCTACCCAGCTTTTTACCCCACACTGGATCGTACGCTACCTGGTAGAAAATTCCCTCGGTCGTCTCTGGATGCTCAATCGCCCCAACTCGCGGCTGATTGAGAAGATGGATTATTACATCAAGCCAGCGCCTGCGGCAGTTGATCAAGCGCAGGTGGAAACCGATTTCCTGCGTATCAGCAGCCTGGAAGAAATCAAGATCTGCGATCCGGCCTGCGGTTCTGGCCACATGCTCACTTATGCGTTTGACCTGCTCTATGCCATTTATGAGGAAGAGGGTTACGAACCGGCCGAGATCCCGGAAAAGATTCTCACTCACAACCTCTACGGTATCGAGATCGACGAACGTGCCGGGGAGCTAGCGGCCTTTGCCCTGAGCATGAAGGCGCTGCAATACGATAAACGATTCTTCCGTCGCACAGTCTCGCGTGGTGAGCATATTGAACCAAACATTTGCGTACTGGAGAATATTCATTTCGCAGAGAGCGAGCTGCAGGAGTACATGGATTTTATCGGACGAGATCTGTTCACCGCGCCGCTGCAAATTGCCCTGCGCCAGTTTGAAGAAGCCGATAACTTTGGCTCCCTTATTCGCCCTGAAGTCATGGATGCAGAGGGCATGTTAGCGATCCTGAAAACGAAAGATGTTTCCGAACAGTTGTTTTTGACTGAAACACACAAAAAGGTGCTCCAACTACTCAAGCAGGTTGATTACCTCAGTCCTAAATATCATGTAGTGATTGCTAACCCACCGTATATGGGGGGTAAGGGGATGAATGGAAGGTTGGGCAAGTGGGCAAAAGACAATTACCCAAATAGCAAATCCGATTTGTTTGCCATGTTTATTGAACGCAACCTTGAGCTAGTTCAGCTAAAGGGCGCTGTCGCAATGATTACCATGCAGAGCTGGATGTTCCTCTCATCCTTCGAGAAGCTTCGTTCTAAACTTTTAGGTCAGAACACAATTCTGTCAATGGCTCATCTTGGTACTCGGGCATTTGACAGTATTGGCGGCGAGGTAGTGTCAACAACCGCTTTTGTAATCGGAAATGCTCATTTTCCAGAATACAAAGGCGCATATATCCGCTTAGTTGATGGCATGTCTGAAAAAGAAAAGACTGAAATGTTTAAGCGGGCAATTCAATGAGTTTTATTAAAGAACTTTTGAAACACCCCGAAGGCAAAACCTTAGAGTTTAAGCGCGACTTATCCTCACCCAGTCCCATTCTGAAAACGCTGGTCGCTTTTGCCAATACTGCTGGTGGTCGATTAGTCATTGGCATCACCGATGACAAGCAACGGCTTGGCGTTGAAAACCCGCTGGATGAGGAAGAGAGACTCAGCAGCCTGATTGCCGATTCTATCTCGCCCCGCCTGGTGCCGAACATTGAATTGGTGACGGTAGAGGGTAAAACTCTGTTGGTGGTCGAGGTCTTTCTCAGTAACTCACGTCCCCATTACTTAAACAAGAAAGGCATTGAACAGGGGGTTTATGTCCGCCTGGGTTCCAGTAATCGTCAGGCCGATCAAGCTCTGATTGGCGAATTGCGCCGTTCGGTTGAAGGTATTGCTTTTGACGAGCTTCCCATGCCGGAACTGTCTGTCGATGATCTGGATTTAAAAGCAGCACAAGAGGCCTTTGGTGATCGTCGGAATTTAAATGAACAAAGTCTTTTAACGCTGAAATTGCTGACGCACCATCAGAATAAACGCGTTCCCACCCAGGGTGGGATCTTGTTATTTGGTAAGCAGCGTACTCAGCACTTCTCCGATGCCTGGATTCAATGCGGTCGATTCTTCGGCACAGAAAAAATCGACATCTTTGACCATATCGACATTGATGCACCCCTGCCTCAAGCCGTTGATGACGTGATGCTGTTTTTGAAAAAACATGCTTTTCGAGGTGCAGATCTCTCCGAGGTGCGCCGCAAGGATCTCTGGAGTATCCCATTAGGTATTTTGCGCGAGGTGATTATCAACGCCCTTGTGCATAGCGACTATTCACAACGCGGCGCACCCATCAGGGTCGTCTTTCTGGATGATCGTATTGAAGTAGAAAGCATGGGCATTCTATTGCCGGGGCTGACCATCGAAGAGATGAAACAAGGCACCTCCCGTATCCGTAACCATGTTATTGCCCGCGTCTTTCGTGAAATCAACCTGATTGAACAGTGGGGTACCGGTGTGCGCAGAATATTTAGTGAGGCCGAGGAATTGGGACTGCCGGAACCAAAAATTGAAGAAGTCGGCATGCGGGTGCGCTTCACTGTTTATCTGGCAAAGCCACATGTGATTACCCCGACAGATAAAAGCCTGGAGTCGGGGGCCCAGTCGGGGGCCCAGTCGGGGGCCCAGTCGGGGGCCCAGTCGGGGGCCCAGTCGAAAGCCATTTTAGGGGCCTTGTCGGACAACCCTTTGTCAGCATCTGAGTTGATGACTGTGATTGGCCTTGAATCAAAAACCGGCGCCTTCAAGCGAGCCATCAAAGAGTTACTGGAAAAAGGACTCATCGAATACACCCTTCCTGACAAGCCAAATAGCCGTTTGCAGAAGTATCGGCTTAAACATAAAGAACATCCGGGAATAAAGAGATGAGTCAATATCTATTCTCTTTACAAGACCTGGGATTGGCTTACCGTAAAGCCAAGGTCGATTTGTATTACTCGTCACATGCCTCGTTGCTATCCATTGCCGATTACGAAAGCAATCTTGCTGCTAATCTGCAAGCTTTACAGGCTCAGCTTGAGGGCGACGATGAAGCGTGGGTTAAGACCGATGCCTTCCTCGGTGGATGGATGTTAGTGCCCAAGTCTATCGGGTGTATCAGTGCAGACTTAGCCGATAGTGCACTGATTTTTTCATCCCCTGCCGAAGCGTGGAAGCACGCTTGTGAATTGGCAACTGATGATAAAGCTGAGAAAAAACCTATCGCTGAATTCCGCCTGATGGCGCAATGCAGTCTGGATTTTCATCTGTTGTCCTCGCTATGGATGCTCAAGGTGGGACATCAATACGATAAAAAACTAACCGACAATGCCTGTGGCAATCGCCTGCGTAGAAATCAAGAGGGCAACATCAATCCGTTGGCGCTGGGTAGCTTCAAACCCTATCTAAAGCCCTTTCGAGACTGGCGTGACAACGGTATCGAGGTCATGCGAAGCGCATTAGCGGCTGACAAGAAAATTGTTGCACTCACGGCGGATGTCAGCAGCTTCTATCACGAGTTGAATCCCGGCTTCATGTTGAACGATGAATTCAATCAGCTATTTGAACTGGAACTATCTAAAGAGGAAGAAAAACTCCATCGTCTGTTTATCAACGCGCTGCAAGCCTGGGCACAAAACACCCCACTGAAAAAAGGCTTGCCCGTAGGTCTGCCTGCCTCCGCCGTGGTCGCCAATGTGGCCTTGATTGAACTGGATCGGCTAATTGAGCAGCAGGTGGCTCCCCTGTACTACGGTCGTTACGTCGATGACCTCTTGCTGGTGATGGAAAACGGTGCAAATTTTCAGTCCACCGCATCCCTTTGGCAGTGGTTGTTTGATCGTGCTGACGGCAAGCTTGGCTGGGTAGACAGTAGACAAACAGGTATCAAGTTCCAACCTGCGTATCTGCACGATAGCCAGATCCATTTCGCCAACGGCAAGAACAAGGTGTTTTTGCTCTCCGGTGAACCGGGAAAAAGACTGGTTGAGTCCATTGCCAATCAGATTTATCAGCGGGCCAGCGAATGGCGCGCATTGCCCAACCTGCCCATTGATCCCAGGCACATCGGCGCCGATCTGGTCGCCGCCACCCAGAGCGATGGAGAAACCGCCGATAACTTGCGCAAGACCGATGCCCTCGCCATGCGTCGTGCGGGTTTCGCTATCAAACTACGGGACTTCGAGGCCTACGAGCGGGACTTGCCGCCCGAGGTGTGGCGACAGCATCGTCACGCCTTTTTCCATGCCTTTATTGAGCATGTGCTGGTGCTGCCGCATTTTTTCGAATTGTCGATCTATCTGCCCCGTGTGATACGGCTGGCCACCGCCTGCGAAGATTTCCAACACCTGCGCCGCATTCTCAGTGAACTGGATAAGCTCTGTATCACAGTGGAGACATACTGCACACCTGTCATCAAATCGTGTGAGGAAAATAACGCGCCGGATGCCGCAATCATAATGAGTCGCTGGAAGTGCCAGCTTTTTCGTAGCGTACAGGAAAGTATTATTGCTGCTTTTCCTACACGCATAACCAAAGCAGGCAAGGCCGCCTGGCAGAAATATATGGACGATTATCTGCCAACCGATATTGAGGTATTTCTTGATTGGCGGCTTTCGATACCAGCCTTTCAGAAAGAACAGGTGCGTTTGTTTTCTTACGACCTGGCGCACATGCCATTTCGTTTTATCGCTATGCCCAAAGAAATGATTGCCCAGCGTGGCATCCCCGCTAAAAAGACGGTACTTAACTTTGATGAGTTAACAAGTTGGTTGCCAGATAGTGTGACAAAGGGGAATAGCACGCTGGCCACTTGGGTAAAATTGAAGGGAAAGAAGAAGGGCTTGCCCCACGGCCTGCTATTTGCCACGCGACCGTTTAACTTAACCGAACTGTTTGTGCTGTTGAAAGACCCATTTTCACCCGCTAACCAGGAGCCGCTACGTTCAGTCGTGTTGGCACTACGCGGCTTCAGTCTCAATGAAAAAATGCCGCAGTGGGACAAGCACCACACCCTGCAAATTGCCGATGGCAAAACAGAGCCACGACAGGGTGTGGCCGTATCCAGTTGGAAAACACAAAACAATAGTTGGGTGGCTTCAGTCACACGAAGACCAGACCCAGACCTCACCCGTTATGCACGCCTGAATCGGCTGGTGAACAGCGTTATATCTCAGCCAAAGGGAGCAAACTATTTTATTCTGCCCGAGTTATCCCTACCTGCACAGTGGTTCTTGCGACTGGCGTACAAGCTTCGCGGGCGCGGTATTTCACTGATTGCGGGCATTGAATACCTGCATGCCAGAGGCAAGCGGGTGCGTAATCAGGTATGGGTTGCTTTGACACATGATGGACTGGGTTTTCCTGCATTGATGATCTATCGGCAGGATAAACAGCACCCCGCCCTGACTGAGGAGCAGGAGTTGCAGCGACTGGCTGGATTGGAACTCAAACCGGAGACACGCTGGAAGTCGCCACCCGTATTGCAACACGGTGATTTTCGTTTTGCCTTGCTGGTGTGCAGCGAACTGACCAATATCCATTATCGAGCCGCATTACGTGGCGAAGTAGATGCTCTGTTCGTGCCGGAATGGAACCAGGACACCGAAACATTCAACGCCCTGGTCGAATCCGCCGCGCTGGATATCCACGCCTACATCATCCAGTGCAATAACCGTGAATACGGCGACAGCCGCATCCGCGCACCTTATAAAGATAATTGGAAACGAGACCTGCTGCGGGTAAAAGGTGGCATCTACGACTATTGCGTCACCGGACGGATTGATATTGCGGCGTTAAAAAAATTTCAATCCAGCCATCGATCGCCGGAAAAACCTTTCAAGCCCGTGCCGGATGGGTTTGAAATGAATCATGATCGAAAAGTGTTGCCTGCGGGGGAGAGTGAATGAGTGAGATAAGCATAAAAAAGGAAGTTGAAGAGGGGATGGAGCTGTATTTCTTTCGGGCATCGGCTGCGGATTTTAAGAAGATTCCGGGGAGTCCGATTGCGTATTGGGTAAGTGATAATTTGAGGAAAGTTTTTGAAATAAATCCTTCTATGAAAAGTGTGATAGATGCACGACAAGGCTTGGCAACGGCTGATAATAATAGATTTCTACGGTTATGGTGGGAACCTAGTTTGTTTAATGAAATATTTAATTCATGTTCTGTAGAACAGTCAAAAAACTCTAATAAAAAGTGGTTTCCATATAATAAGGGGGGGGCGTTTAGGAAGTGGTATGGCAACCATGAGTATATGGTTGATTGGGAGAATAATGGAGAAAAACTTGAACAGTTTAAACCTAAGGCTGTGATAAGAAATCCGAGGTACTATTTTCGTGAATCTGTATCGTGGTCCGATGTTACAAGTAGCTCAAATGCATTTAGAAAATATCCGCTAGGTTTTATATTCGATAGTACAGGGCATTCAGCCTTTTCGACTCATGAAATAACAAATGAACAGGTTTTGTCGTTATGTAACAATAAATTTACAAACAGAATAATTAAGGTATTAAACCCAACTATGCATTTTCATGTGGGATATTTTGACTCGTTACCCGCATCATTTATTACGAAAGAACAAGCACAAAAAATTGTCCCCACCCTCATTTCAAACTCAATAGTTGACTGGAATTCCTATGAAACTTCTTGGGACTTCACCAACCTACCACTACTACACCCCAACTGCCGCGAGCCCTTCTTGAATTCTTCCTACCAGAAGCTCCGAACCAACTGGCAAGAAACAACCCTAGAAACACAACACCTCGAAGAAGAAAACAACCGCATCTTCATCGAAGCCTACGGCCTACAGGATGAACTCACCCCCGAAGTCCCTCTAAAAGAGATCACCCTGACCTGCAATCCACACTACCGTTATAACGGCAACAAAAGTGATGAGGAGCTGGAGGCTCTGCTGCTGGCAGACACCATGAAAGAGTTTATCTCCTACGCGGTGGGTTGCATGTTTGGCCGCTACTCACTGGATAAGCCGGGGCTGATACTCGCCAACCAGGGTGAGACTATTGAGGATTATCTGAAACAGATCCCTGAACCCACTTTCATGGCGGATGATGACAATGTGATCCCTCTAATTGATTTTGATGGCGACTGGTTTGAGGATGATATCAGTGAACGTTTTAAACAGTTTTTGCGGGTAAGCTTTGGCAGTGAACAGTATGCCGATAATTTACGTTATATCGAGCAGGCTATCGGTAAAGATATACGCAAGTATTTTCTTAAAAATTTCTACAGCGATCACGTTAAACGCTACAAAAAACGCCCCATTTACTGGCTAATCAGCAGTCCGAAAGGCAGCTTTAATGCGCTTATATATCTGCACCGCTATCGTCCGGATACCATCAGTGTGGTGCTCAATGACTACCTGCGTGAATTCCGTACCAAACTCACGGCACGCCTGGATAATCTGAATCAGATTAGCATCAGCGCCAGTGCGGAACAAAAAGTCAAAACCCGCGCCTTAAAAGATATTGAAAAAATTAAAAAAGTGCTGGATGAGATTGATGAATACGAGCACGACGTGCTTTATCCACTGGCAACCCAACAGATCGAAATCGATCTGGATGATGGAGTGAAGGTGAATTATCCTAAATTTGGCAAGGCACTGAAGAAAGTGGCAGGGTTAAGTTGAGTATGACTGAGAATCGTATTGCCCTGGCATTAACCCGCCTGTTTGAAAAACATCGCATCATCTTCTGGTACGATTCCAAAAAGGAATTGCGGGCAGATTTTGATGTGCTTGAGATGAAGGGCATTGAGAAGCTGGAAATTGATAATAATGAACTGGCATTAAAATACCAAATATTGCGCGAACAGCCTAAACAACAGTTTTTGCTTTACAAAGAAGGGCCAGAACCGGAGTACCTGCAAAACTGGTTGTTGGATGTGCAGTTGGCGCAGGGGGAGTTTCGCACTGATCAGGTGTCAATTTGGTTAAGTGAGCTGGAACTGGGCTTTGAGTTTACTCAGGTGGTAGAAGCGCATAGTGAATTTTTTGCCAGCCCGAAGGTGGCGGCAGAAAAGCGCAAACAGAAACTTAAGGATTTACTGAAGGCAGATGATACCGCCAGTGCTATCCGCTTAAAAATGATAGCCGTGTGCGTGGGCTGTGATGCCAGAGTTGATCATATTCTGGAGTATTTGCTCAGTGAGTTGAGTCAGGGGCGTGATACCAAATTCAAGTTACTACAACGCAGCCAGTTAGACAAGGTTTTATGGCAAGTAGTACAGCGCCATTATGGCTATGTGGCGGAGTCACCCACATTAAAAGACTTTGCCATTGCATTGTTTGAACATGGTTATGAGGTAGGCATAAAAGGCAGTGAGGCACCGACCTTACTTACTGTGGATGCCCTGGTGTTTTTACGTCGCTGGAAGGACAGCCGGAAACATCAGGAGGCCTTTGAAGCGTTGTCCGAACAGTGTGCCGGTATATTAGCCATTGAAAGTGATCTAAATCAGCGTGATATGCGGCAGTTGATAGAACTGGATTATTTTGAATTAATAGATAAGAAAATAATCCACAGTCTGGTAAATGAGGTAGAGGCGCGTACGGTGTCGGCTGGTGATGTTAGCCTGTGGGTGCGTCAACGTCGGCAGAGCCACTGGTATGACACTTATCAGCATCTCTATAACGCCATTGATGTGGCGAGCCAGTTTATCGTTCAGCTCGATACCTTGCAGTTAGATATGTCTTCAGACACTGAGGCCGTGGAGGGCTACACCCGCCATTGGTATCGTCTGGATCAGTTATATCGACAATATATTTATGCCTTACGAGTTTCTGGACATACCTCCTTGCTCAACTCACTGACGGAACAGGTTGAGAACTTTTACACCAATCGCTATTTGTTGCCATTGAATAATCACTGGCAGAAACATGTCGATGCTATGCAAAAATGGCAAGTGAGTAATGTATATCCACAGCAGGGGTTTTATAACAGGTGGGTAGCGCCTTTTGTTAATGACAATAAAAAAATATACGTCATTATCTCCGATGCTTTCCGCTATGAATCAGGCAATGAGATGTTGGCGCGTATCCGTCAGGAAGATCGCTATCAGGCTAATCTGGATTTTACATTATCGGTATTACCCAGTTATACCCAGCTGGGCATGGCTGCCTTATTACCACATAAACAAGGTACCTTACGCATTAAAGAAGATAAATCGGCTACCACAGAGATCGAGACACAATCTACCCAGGGTACAGCTAATCGAGACAAGATCCTTAAGGCTGAGTTGGATGATTGTGCCTCAGCGATGAAAACCGACACATTAATGGAAATGACGAATGCTGAAAGTCGGGAACTCCTGAAAGCCAATGATGTAATCTATTTTTACCACAACCGCATTGATCATACGGGTGATAAAATGCAGTCTGAGGGTGAGGCCTTTGAGGCGGTAGAAAGAACGTTTAATGACTTAATGAAGGTAATAAAGAAATTGGCTGGTGCAAATGCCAGCAATATATTAATCACGGCAGATCATGGGTTTATTTACCAAAACAAAGCATTGTCAGAAAGTGACTTTCTTAATGATGAGGTGCATGGCGATATTCTGTATCGTGATCGGCGCTTTATTTTGGGTAAGGGATTGCAGCCAAATAACAACTTTAAACATTTCACCTCTGAGCAATTAGGTTTGACGGGCGACGTTGAAGTGTCAATACCCAAGGGCATCAACCGTTTACGCTTGAAAGGCTCGGGTAGTCGTTTTGTACACGGCGGGGCATCTTTGCAGGAAGTGATTGTGCCGGTGTTAAAGATTAAAAAAATACGTCAAAGTGATATTACGGCGGTAGAAGTTGATATTTTGCGTTCAGGTAGTAGTGTGATTACTTCAGGACAGTTGGGAGTCACGTTGTATCAGACTGTACCGGCATCCGATAAAGTGCAGGCAAGAACGGTGCGTGCCGGTATTTATACTGAAGATAACCAATTGATCTCGGATCAGCACATGCTGACCTTCGATTTAACCTCGGATAACCCTCGTGAACGAGAATTGAAAGTGCGCTTTGTGTTAACCCAGGAGGCTGATGCCGCCAATGGGCAAGAGGTTTTATTAAAGTTGGAAGAGCTGGAGTCGGGCACCAGTTACTTTAAAGAATACAAGTCTCAGCGTTATAAAATTCGTCGTTCGTTCACCAGTGATTTTGACTTTTAGAAAATGGAATTTCAGGAATTAGCCTATGAATGATTTAGATAAAAAAATTGTAACTGTTCAGCGTAAATTTTGAATATCAAAAAGCATCAGATAAAATCTGGCAG
>CAZIJT010000086.1:0-11255 GCA_964539595.1 uncultured Thiohalophilus sp.
TGTCATTAATACCGATGGCAGTGCGCACAATGGTCCCTTTGCGGCAAGCTGGAAAACCATTGATAGTAACCATTACTCTATTATCTGGCCATCCTTTGTCGACACCCTGGCACTAAGTGCTAACGGCAGTACATTAGAAGGGAAAAATAACTACAACCTTCCCGTTACCGCCACCCGCAAATCAGGCAAAGCCTCAAGTGCAGTTGGCAGCTGGCTGTGGAGTAATGGTGTTACCGTTAGCATTCATTCCAATTCATCTGTTACTGCCGGTGCGCTAAAAGGCAAATGGATGAAGTCCGGGAATAAATGGATCATTGAATGGCCGCTTGTCGATACCATATCCCTGTCAAAAGATGGTCGCAGCCTGAATGCAAAAAATCAGTTTGGTGCCGCAACCGCTAGTCGCAAAGCAAACTGCAAAGGAAATGGATAAAAAGAACAGCAAAAAGGGACGGAGGGATCGCAACGTGCCATGACCAGACGTTGAGTCATTAATACAAGTATGTTGAAATTTCTCCGAAGCAGACCTTTTAATAATACAGCATTCCCATTACCACACAAAGTGCGGCACCACAGCAAGGAATAGAACAATGATTCAAACTAAACAGTATCTGCAAATATATCTATTTTTTGCATTATCAATGGCTATTTCATCAACTGGGTTTTCAAAGTGCCTCGCACCTAAAAATATTCCACCCGATCTCATTTTTATAGAAACGGTGAAAATGCTAAATAAAACATTAGCATCAGTGACTACTATTGAAGCAGGCAGGAATGCTACACCAGCAATAACAGATTGCACAAAAACAATTGAAACTCTAAATTTAACTATTGAGAAAGACGTTGAGAAATGGATAAAAACTGCCAACAAAAAAGAAAAGGTTGAACTCATTTTACGAGAACAAAATAGACGCGCCACTCTTAATATGTTTATTCGTGAAATAACACGTATTGACAAGCTATTCCCTGAACTTAATATTAGAAAACTTACAAAAACACCCGCACAAAAAACAAAAAACACAGTTACTCATAAACAGACAAAAAATAAAATTTATAGCGTTAATTTAGAACCCCGTAACCTTGATAACAACCCTGACACTATCGAAGCCTATTACGATCCTAAAGCAAACATCACCTGGTTAGCAAATGCAAATGCAACAGAAAACATAGCTAGCACTAGCCGATATGCTAACTCGTCACATAAAGAGGAGGGGCTACTAACCTGGATTGAAGCAAAAAACTGGGCTGCCAGTCTGAACATGAATGGCATTACAGGTTGGCGGTTACCGAACACAAAATTCCCCGATGATAGCTGTATTAAAAAAAGAGACTATTTTGTCGAATGTACAGGTAGTGAAATGGGTAACCTTTATCATAATGTGTTGGGGAAATCCAAGCGTGGAAGGGGCTCATTTGACAACCCAATGAACTATAATAAATTTTACAATATTAAATACACATACTGGTCTGCAACTGAAAGCCAGAAATACAAAAAAACCAGGGCCTGGGCATTTTCATTGCATGGCGGTGGACAGGAAATCGCAAATAAAGAAAAGCTGTTATATGCGTGGGCAATACACTCAGGTGATGTTAAGTCACCAGGTAAAACTAGCAAAGCAATTTCAAAACCAAAACGTGTGCCTTCAACAAAACCAGAACCAAATATAACGGGCTGCTGGAGCTGGTCAAATGGCGCTAATATCGTCATCAACACAGATGGCAGTGCACACAATGGTCCCTTTGCAGCAAGCTGGAAAGCAGTCGATAGCACTCATGGGCGCTACTCCATCGCCTGGCCGTCTTTTGTGGATACCCTCACGCTAAGCGCCGATGGCAGCGCACTAACGGGAAAGAATAACTACAATCTTCCCGTTACCGCCACCCGCAAGTCGGGCAAAGCTTCAAGCGCAGTTGGCAACTGGCTATGGAGTAATGGTGTTACCGTTAGCATTCATTCCAATTCATCTGTTACTGCCGGTGCGCTAAAAGGCAAATGGATGAAGTCCGGGAATAAATGGATCATTGAATGGCCGCTTGTCGATACCATATCCCTGTCAAAAGATGGTCGCAGCCTGAATGCAAAAAATCAGTTTGGTGCCGCAACCGCCAGCCGCAAGGCGAACTGCAAAGGAAGTGGATAATAAAATAACGGGGATCTGGAGAAGCCGCATCTTCACCCCCATTTAACTTTTAGCCTCGTCAAAAAAATTTGTGAATGGTTACCGGCACCAGTAACGCCCCAAGCGCATTAAATAAGCCAAGCTCTAATTAATTCATCCGTTCCCATTAGATGTTACTCACGACAGGCTCAGGGCGAAGGGAATTAATCAGCGTTTCCTTAAATAGAAATAAATAAAGATAGCCAAAAAATATGATATGAAATTTAGGCAACACGTTATCTGTCTCCCCCCATGCAAACCACGGTCGTAAACCTCGCATTAATATTCGACCAGCCTTGCTCCCCTTAAAAAAGCCACCATACTATATATATGAAACCTACCACTGCGATATAAAGCTAATGGTCAGCACCAGCAGTATCCATCCTAAAATGGCCGCAAATTCTCCCGCTGATCTGGAGTCCTGGCTAGCAAGTATCGAATCTACGCGAAACCAGAAAGACGCCATTTTAATCCGGCAGGCCTGTCTGTTCTCACAACAGGCTCATGAGGGGCAGATCCGTGCTTCCGGTGAAGCCTATTTTCTGCATTCACTGGCGGTTGCCAATATTCTTGCTGAACTCAAGCTTGATGCAGAAACTATCTGTGCCGCTATCCTGCATGATGTTGTAGAAGATACCCATGAAACACTGGAGGATATTCAACGCCAATTTAGCCCCGCCATTGCCCAGTTAGTTGATGGGGTAACCAAAATGGATGTTATCTCCTCGCTGCATAATCTTGATCTGAAACAGCAACAGGAAAATTTACAATCTGAAAATCTGCGTAAGATGTTGCTGGCGATGGCTGAAGATGTCCGGGTCGTATTGATTAAACTGGCGGATCGACTCCACAACATGCGCACTCTGGCCGCGCTGAACAGCGACAAGCAACAACGCATCGCGCGGGAAACCATGGATATCTTTGCTCCCCTTGCGAACCGGCTTGGTATCTGGCAAGTCAAATGGGAATTGGAAGATCTGGCCTTCCGCTACCTTAATCCAGTCGCGTATAAACAACTCGCCCATTCTCTTTCTGAGAAACGACTGGATCGCGAACAATATATAGAACAGTTTGTCACCCGCCTTCAACAGGAGCTGGATAAGGCGCTGATTAAAGCCGAAGTCCAGGGCAGAGCCAAACATATCTATGGTATCTGGAAAAAAATGCGTCGCAAGGATCACGCTTTCGACCAGATTTTTGATATCCGTGCGGTTCGTATCTACGTAGATACCATACCGGAGTGTTACACCGCACTTGGTATTGTGCATAATTTGTGGAGTTATTTACCCGGTGAATTTGATGATTACATCGCAACCCCAAAGGAAAATAATTATCGCTCAATTCATACTGCGGTACTGGGGCCACAGGGAAAAACGGTAGAAGTACAAATTCGTACACGGGATATGCACAAGGAATCAGAGTACGGTGTGGCCGCGCATTGGCGTTACAAAGAAGGCGCTAAAACTGACAGTGGTTTTGATGAGAAGATTGCCTGGCTGCGTCAGTTACTGGAATGGAAAGATGATGTTGCCGAAGCTGGCGATTTTGTTGATCAATTCAAATCAGAAGTCTTCTCTGATCGTATCTATATTTTTACACCTGCCAGCAAAATCATCGACCTTCCTGCGGGAGCAACGCCACTTGATTTTGCCTACCGCATACATACCGATGTAGGTCATCATTGTCGGGGTGCAAAAGTTAATGGTCAGATGGTTCAATTAACCCATTCATTGCGCACCGGCGATCAGGTCGAAATTCTGACAACTAAAAAAGGCGGCCCCAGTCGTGACTGGATGAATCCCAATCTCGGTTACCTTATTACCAGCAATGCACGACACAAAGTACAACACTGGTTTCGCCAACAAAATATTGAACGCAACATTTCCGATGGGCGAGTTATTATTGAACGCGAGCTTAAACGACTCGGCTATAGCGATATCAGTTTTGAAAAAATGGCTCAATCCCTTCAGCAGAAAAATAGCGAAGAATTACTCGCCAATGTCGGGCGCGGAGAAATCAAGACAGGCCGAATCATTCATGTTGCGCAACAATTAAGTCATCCGGTTCAGCAGCGGGAAAGTCATAAACCGGTAGTCCATAAACCCAGAGCAAGCCGTAGTGATACAGATATACAGGTCAATGGTGTCGGCAACCTGCTAACCAAGTTTGCACGCTGTTGCAAACCTGTTCCGGGTGATTCAATTATTGGTTTTATCACCCATGGTTATGGCATATCTGTTCACCGACGCGATTGCCATAATGTCCTACGCACCATTGCAGAACAGCCTGAGCGATTTATTGAAGTCAACTGGGGTAGCAAATCCGGAAAAAGTTATTCAGTCGATATCAGCATCCAGGCATTTGACCGTCATGGTTTACTTAAAGATATTACCCTGCTGTTATCAAATGAAGGCGTTAATGTCACCGCCTTCAATACGCAGTCACACCCAAAGACACATACTGTATCCATGCTAATCACCGTTGAACTACCCAATATCGAAATCTTAAGTATGGTGATGGCAAAAATAGAACAATTACCAAATGTAACAGATATAAAAAGAAAAAATAATTGATCTAAGAACGCTCTGAATAAACTTCCCCGCAGAAAGCTGACGGGGTAAGAGTGGTAGGTTCGCCTTCTACCCTTACGGGCACCATGAGGCGAACATGTGCGGCTCACCTGTGCCCGCAGGGTAGAAGCCGCACCTACGATGTTGCTTCGCTGCAAGCAGCGGGGAATTTAACCCGTAGAGATTAATTCCGCCATTCGCGGTCAGAACAGATCAATTTTCAGTGTCGTCAATACAAAGACAGGCGTCAGGCAATCTCCAGTGAGGCTCTGACACAGCGCAACAAATCATAATCAAAGATGCCATCAAGTGCATCGTAAACTGGCCTTAATTTTCCAGACTCGTCTCCATTCAGATTAATAAATTCATCCTGAATGATCTTGATCTGCTGTTCGTCAATATCAACCACTTCCTTTAGGGTTAACGCGCCCTGTTCTATTTTTTCTGCCAAATGAATATAGATGGTAGTCAATTTTAAATTCCTATCTGTGGCAATATCTTTGGCGTTTTTTCCCTGTCTGAATAATTCGAAGGTTTCATCCACCGTATCACTTGCAGTCAGGCACGATTTTTCCTTTTCGATATGTGCCTGTATTACCGCTAAAAACTCATCCGCATAAGCCTCCAGTTTATGTTCGCCCACCCCGGATATTCTGGAAAACTGTTCTCTGTTTTGCGGCTGGCGTTCCAACATATCCATTAATGCGGCATCATGGAAAATCACATAGGGCGGAACATTTAATTTCTCTGACAGGTTTTTTCTGCAACTACGCAAGGCTTCCCATAAATATTTATTACTTTCGTTAATGTTTGAATTTTGTTTTCTTTTTCTGCCCGTTGATTTTTCTTTTTTCAGCTCCTTCCTGAGCATCAATTCTTCTTCCCCACGAAGTACGTGGCGACATTGCTCGGTTAAGCGCAAGCCGCCATGTCCCTGCACATCGACGGCCAACAGATTTCGGGCAATCAATTGCCTGAAAATATCACGCCACTGTTTTGCATTTAATTCCGTGCCAATGCCATACACGCCCAACTGATCGTGCCCAAAATTTATAATTCGATCATTGCTCTTGCCCAGCAATACATCGGTTAAATAATTTACCCCAAACCGCTGTCCGGTTCGATGCACGCAGGACAGTGCTTTTTGAGCAACGACGGTTGCATCCCAGGTTTCTACCGGTGTTAAACAACTGTCGCAATTACCACAGGCTTGTTGCAGATGATCACCAAAATATTTTAGTAGCGCCTGTCGGCGGCAATGCGTCAATTCACTAAAGCCCAGCATCGAATCAAGCTTATGTCGCTCAACACGTTTATGCATTTCATCGGCATTTGATGATTCCATCATCTGCTTTAACATGATCACGTCCTGCAGGCCGTACATCATCCAGGCTGTTGCCGGTAAACCATCACGCCCCGCACGGCCAGTTTCCTGATAATAGGCTTCGATACTTTTAGGTAAATTCAGGTGCGCAACAAATCTCACATCTGGCTTATCGATACCCATGCCAAAGGCAATGGTGGCCACGATAATAATATTATCTTCATTCAAAAATCGAGACTGGTTACGCTGCCGTTCTGCGGCAGGCAGACCGGCATGATATGCGAGTGCGGTGAGGCCTTTGCGCGTCAACCATTCGGCTGTTTGTTCAACCTTGTTACGCGACAGGCAATAGACAATTCCCGCATCGCCTTCATGTTCATTTAGGATAAAACGTAATAAAGCCTCGCGCGCGTTGCCCTGATTCTGGGAGATGCGGTAACAGATATTTGGCCGATCAAAACTGGAGACGTACATTTCTGCCTGTTCCAGTCCCAGTCGCTGAATGATCTCAGCCCGCGTAGCTTCATCTGCTGTGGCAGTTAAGGCAATCCGTGGAATCAGAGGATAACGTTGATGCAAGATAGATAATTGAATATATTCTGGACGAAAATCATGTCCCCATTGAGAAACACAATGCGCTTCATCAATCGCAAATAACGCTAGCGGTGAACGGTTGAGTAACTGCAAAAAGGACTCGGTCATCAAGCGTTCGGGGGCGACATACAGCAAATCCAGATCGCCGTCTGCAAGTTGCTGTTCGATTTGGTGCGCAGTGGCCGCATCGAGAGTGGAATTCAGGAAGGCCGCTTTGACCCCCAATTGCTGCAATGCGCTCACCTGATCCTGCATCAGGGCAATCAGCGGAGAAACAATAATCCCAACACCCTCACGTATTATTGCGGGGATTTGATAACACAGCGACTTGCCCCCACCGGTCGGCATTAACACCACCGCGTCATTACCCTGCAATAACTGTTGAATAATCGCCTGTTGAGAATGGCGAAATTCGCCATAGCCAAAAACTGTTTTTAGAATATCCAGCGCCTTATCATTCATGCGATGACTTTCCATTTTTGGCCATGACCTCTACACTTCCAGCGCTTCCCAGCGCTGGTAAGCCTGCTCCAGTTCCTGCTGTACGTTTTCCAGCCGTTGCAGGGTATCGACGATAACTTGTTTGTCCTGCTGATAAAATCCAGTGTCGCCAATCTGTGCTTGCAGGCTTTCCTGTTCGGCTTCCAGTGATTCGATTTTCTCTGGTAGCGTATCGAGTTCACGTTGTTCCTTATAACTCAGCTTACGCGAGGTGTTCGCCGCGACCGGGCTGGCTGATTTAACCTGAGTCCGGCTGGCCGGTTTGCTAACTGAAGTTTGTACCCGTTGCTGTAGCCAGTCCTGATAGCCACCGACATATTCAAATAACTGGCCTTCACCTTCAAAGACCAGAGTGCTGGTCACAACATTGTCCAGAAAACTTCGATCATGACTCACCAGTAACAGTGTGCCCTTGAATTCTGTCAGCAGCTCTTCCAGTAATTCCAGTGTTTCCACATCGAGATCGTTAGTCGGTTCATCCATCACCAGCAGGTTGGCGGGGCGGGTAAATAATTGCGCCAGTAACAGGCGATTGCGTTCGCCGCCGGACAATGAACTGACCGGTGAGTTGATTCGTTGTGGGGTAAACAGGAAATCCTGCAGGTAGCTAATCACATGACGAGAGCGATCATTGATAGTGACCTGATCGGTGCCTAAATTAAGATTTTCAATGACGCTCTTTTGCGGATCCAGCTGCGCGCGCTGTTGATCAAAATACGCGACCTCCAGTTTGGTCCCCAGAGTGACCTTGCCGGTATCCGGCGATAATTCTCCCAGCAGCATTTTGATCAGGCTGGTTTTACCCACGCCATTCGGCCCGATAATGCCGATGCGATCACCACGCATAATACGAGTAGAAAAATTTCGGAACAGACAGTGATCGCCAAAACTCAGACTAGTATCTTCCACCTCGGCTACCAGCTTGCCCGAGGCACTGGCCGACTCCAGATTGATTTTTGCTTTACCACTTTGTTCTCGTCGCGCCCCACGCTGTTCGCGCAAGGATTTCAGCGCCCGCACGCGGCCTTCATTGCGGGTACGTCGCGCCTTGATCCCCTGTCGAATCCAGACTTCTTCCTGCGCCAGCTTCTTGTCGAACAGCGCGTTCTGTTCGACCTCAACCGCCAGCCGCTCTTCTTTCTTTTGCAAATAATTTGCATAGTCGCCCGGCCATGAAGTCAACTGCCCACGATCCAGCTCAATGATGCGGGTGGCTAGCTGCTGCAGGAAAGTCCGATCATGGGTGATAAATAATAACGCCCCCTTAAAGCCCAGCATAAAGTCTTCCAGCCAGGTAATGCCTTCAATATCCAGATGGTTAGTAGGCTCATCCAGCAGCAGCAGATCCGGTTCCTGCACCAGCGCGCGCGCTAATAACACCCGGCGCTTGAGTCCACCGGAAAGCGCGTCCATGCTTTTGTCTACCGGCAGCTGCAGGCGTGAAATTGCGGCTGAAACACGTTGCTCGAAACGCCAGCCTTCCGCCACTTCAATCTTGTGCTGCAACTGGGAAAATTTTTCCAGTAGCGCCGGGGAATCTTCGCCCTGCTCAAGCTTCAGCGCCAGATGGTGGTAGTCAGACAGTAGACCGCCGAGTGTTTGCAGACCACTGGCAACCACATCGAACACACTACGTGTATCGCCATGCGGAACTTCCTGATCCAGACTTGCTACTCGCAAGCTACCCTGCCGCCAGAGTTCGCCGTCATCAACCCCGATTTCATCTGCCAGAACGCGCAGCAGGGTGGACTTGCCGGTGCCGTTGCGACCAAGCAGGCAGATCCGCTCGCCCTGCTCGATATTAAGATTGGCTCGTTCCAGCAACGGGGCACTGCCAAAAGCGAGAGATACATTTTTAAGACTGATAAGTGGTGGCATAGTAAAACATCGTGGGTACGCAAAATAGCTGGCTATTATACCGACTTTCCTTGCCCCCCCCATGGTTTCAGTTAAAATAGAGCCATTATGATTCTGCCTGCCCCCCTATCTACAGCATGACCGACGAACAGGACAAGCGGGAGCTACGCCAGAAAATGGAGCAACTGATTGTTGAGCACCGGGATCTGGACGACGTCATTCACCGGCTGATTGCCGATCCCGAGGTCGACCAATTACAGATTGTGCGCATGAAAAAACGCAAACTTCTGCTCAAGGACATGATCACCCGGCTACGCAGCAAGCTGATCCCCGATATCGAGGCCTGATTCTGCTTCTTTGCAGGCCGTAGAAATGACAAACGCCCTCCCGGACATTCCCAGCGCCGAACTCCTGTTAGCCACAGGCTGCACCCACTGTGACAGCGTGCTGCAAGGCCTGTCTCAGCTGCTAAAAGAGGGGCTGATCGGGCATCTACAGATCACCAATATTGTGCCCCAACCACAACGCGCCGAAGAACTAAATGTGCGCTCCGTACCCTGGTGCCGCCTCGGCCCTTTCATCCTCGAAGGCCAGCATTCAGCGAACGAATTACGCCAGTGGGCGCAGCGCGCCAATAGTATCGAAGGCATGCGTGACTACATCGCAGAAGAATTAAAACAGGGGCAGCTAAACAAGTTAATCAAGATACTCAACCACAGCCCACAATACCTCCTCGCCCTGATCCCCCTGCTGGAAAATGATGATACTGAAATGCAGGTGCGTATTGGCATCGATGCTCTTTTAGAAAGCATTGAAGACCGTAGCCATCTCGCTTTTCTGGTTACCGACTTTAGTCGTCTGGCAACACACCCTAATCCGCGCATACGTGCTGATGTCAGTTATTATCTGGCACTGACCGACAGCCCTGAAGCAATTCCGGTATTGCAGAAACAGCTAGAAGATGAGTCGGAGGAAATCAGGGAAATCGCACAGGAAGGACTGGAACGACTGAGCAAAGCAGATGCCTGAAAGAATATTTTAACCGCAGAGGACACGGAAATACGCAGAGGTTGTTAATAATAATCACCCTATCCCCATTAATGCGTTATTCCCGTACAGAAATACACCAAAACAAGGGATAGTTAATAAATTTCTCTGCGATCCTCCGCGTCCTCTGCGGTTAAAAATATTTCCAAAACTGACTCAACAATTTAACCCACCAACATTGCACGCGTCTCCTCGAACTGTCCCCGAATAGATTCCAGTACTTCAGGAATCACATCCTCACTCATGCCAATCGTCTCCCAGGCCTGTGGATGAATACGTGGCGCATCTGTTTCTTCAATATTATTGGTGTTGAGTTCTGCCAGTACCGCCAGACAATTGGCTATATGCACAACCGCCGTTTCTTTTTGAAACTCATCCGCTTTTTCCGGCTCATGATGCCAACCAATCGTCGCCACCAACATGGCTGGCCAGTGCCAGTCACTCGCCAGCTGTGCTCCTAGTTGCGCATGGTCAAAACCGATAACATCACGTTCACTCAGATATAGATCCGGTTCATCAGGCTCTTCGATAGAACGCAGTACCGCTTCGCGCGCCAGCTCAGGCAAACGGCTGTACATCAACAGTTGACCAATATCATGTAACTGACCGGCGACAAACATGGCGTCTGGCTGCATGCCTTTAATCTCATCCGCCAGTGCCTTCGCCGCCAACCCGCAATACAGGCTATGCAACCAGAAATCATCCATC
This sequence comes from uncultured Thiohalophilus sp., assembly GCA_964539595.1. Lineage (GTDB taxonomy): Bacteria > Pseudomonadota > Gammaproteobacteria > UBA6429 > Thiohalophilaceae > JAADGZ01. Next base: position 10,761 of record CAZIJT010000086.1, read on the forward strand.
GTAATTAAATCATTGGGAATGCCTTCAAAGACTTTCAATGAAGTGGTGGCAAGAACAAGATAGCGTATGCGTTTTATACCGATGACATTGACTGCGCGAACAACCGTATCCACTTCCTTGCTCAGGCCATATATCGGACTATTAGCCATACGCAGTAGCTGTGCTGTGAGGCCGGGATCCTGTGCAATCACTTCTGCGATTTGCCCTGCTGTGCTTTCTGGATCGTCCAGCAATTGATTAACCCGTAAGTACACTTCCGGAAAAGAAACGATTTCTTCAACGCTGCTGACAAGTTCGGATAGATTCTCAGACATTTTTCACCATGCTATGGTTGCTTTATCAATAACTTTATATTGATAATAGACTACTCAAAATATAATCATAGAAATTCAAGAATCCACGTACAATACGATCATCCTATGCAAAAGCTTCCAGACAAATGGTATGTGTACATGCTTTGTTGCAGTGATAATTCCTATTACACCGGTATTACCA
>CAZIJT010000087.1:0-10489 GCA_964539595.1 uncultured Thiohalophilus sp.
GCTTTGCGCAACAAATGTGGCAACAATAGATGAACCGGCATTCGTAAATAATGTGAACGTATATATAACATCCATCGAGCCAGACCGGCTAACCTTCCTTCGCAACTCTGATGATGGGGGATTAGCGCCTGCTTGAATAAAACATCCATAAATCTATGATGTCGGGGTTTTTCTAATGACCTCCAGATAGTCTCTGGTACAGGCATTTGCAACAAGCTACTTGTATACTTTAGCGCATAATAGAGTGGCATCTGCAATTCAAGTTCCTGCGCCCGCTGTATTAATAGTTGCCAGAAAGTCGGCTCTTCTGAAAACACGCCAATTAAATCCCGCATGTCTAATAAATCACGAAAACCATGATCAAACTCACCTTCGTAAAAAAGATGTGTTGCACTGTGCAGAACCATATCGACTTCTGATAATATTTTCAGGCTAGCGGATTCATTCAGGGCAACCGCATTGGCTAACATTTTTCCTGCATCAGGCTGGGCACGGGTGGTTTCCGGCAAAATGCGGTGATGGACATCCACTACAGTTTGTCGACGTCGATGCATCAATGGCGGTAACTCCTGCATCCATTCCCGATAATACCGCTGATCATAGGCGTCGAGTTTAATCGTAATCCAGCCATTCAATAGCAGAGCATGTTCGACTATGTCCAGATTGTCTCGTGGCACCAGGATATCAATATCTGCGAATAGTCGTCCCTTTGCCGCTGGCAACTCTGCCATCAAATAGGCCGCACCTTTCAATAAAGTAACCGGGATACTTACATCGTTGAGCGCTGATAAAATTCGATCAACTTCCCAGCGCACAACCTGTTCATGTTTTTTTACGACTACCTGAGCAGCTAAAAGACATGCTTTCGCCTTATCCGGTACATGACTGAACAAGTTGCGAGATTCCAGCATAAAAGCAAGCTTTGCCAGGGTATCGCTACGGCGAGCCTGCCTTATAAGTAAATCCCACTCGATCTCAGTTAGCGCCCCAACCTGGTCGGGGTTGCACATAATGTTAATTATTAGGCAGCTATTATGCATCGGTGCGTGACTTTAATTAACTAACGCATCAAACGTTTTAACAGCATCATCGATCTGACTATAGCTGAATTTATACGTCTCAGTTTCATCAATCATTTTGGCAACTGTTTCAAAACCAGAGCCGCCTTGCAAACTATAATTAAATGCATTATCTGCAACATGCATAAAAGCTTCAGCTTTGTTAATTTTATCTATTTGTACAGGGGCATTTTTTACATACTCGGGAATAATTATATACGCCGCTTTTACCTGCTTGCCTATATTTTTGACACTGCTTTCTGGCGCCTGCATCAATGCCACCGTACCCTTGTTTGTGTCACAGACTTCTTCAGAAAATAATGAGCCCACCGCAATCTGTTTCATGATTTTAATTGATTCATTTTTTAAGTTAACCGGCCTCCCCAGAGCCAACAACTCCAGGCTATCCAGATTAATAATGGCCAACTCATCCGATAAAAGCCGCCAGCCATGACTTATCAATCCAGCGGTTAGCGTACTCTTACCTGCTCCCGGTCTTGCTGGCAAGATGATAGCCTGATCATTCTTTTCAACCACGGCTGCATGTAATATTAGGTATTGGTGTGCATAATTTGAAATACACCAATTCATACCCCATTCCAGCATTGGGTAAGCTTGGTCATACGGAAGGGGCTTAAACGGTATTTTTTCGTCCAGATAAAAAAATACCTGCGGCTTTAACCAGCGGCGAATGCCTTTTGCGGCTTCAAGATAAATATGGAAATCAGCAAAAACAGGCTCCAGACTTAGCTTGTTTGACTGATAGAGTCTGTGCAGATTCTGGATAACCGAAGGTATGCGGGTTTGAATACGGTTTACGAAAGGCCCCGTATATAAATAAATGCCATCGGCAGAAAGGTGAGATTCGAGCTGTTCAATCGAAAGTTCAGATAGCTTCACAAATTAACCTGTTCAGCTATCCCAAGACGTTGCAATTCATTCAGGAATTCATCGAGGCTGTTTTCAGTTGTTTCATCCTCAACATTTTCAGTCTGATTTGTATCGGCTAAAAGCTGTTTTCTTAGTTCGGCGGTAGTCATTGAGCTGCTTTTTAACAACTGCAATATATGATTTCCGAATTGATCAAATAAATGGGTGTCGCCTGAACCTGTATGATAAAGGACTAGTTGCTCATCCCATTTTCTCCAGTACAACTGGAAATTCTGGTTCAATTGCCAATATAGCAACACAACAGACTAGTTGAATTTCACGAAAGAAATGCGACTAAATTTAATCGAAAGTATTACGAATGAAGCGTACGCAATCCTCTGCTGTCATCGTAAAACCTGCTGTAGGCTGATAAGAACCACTGTTCACAAGCTGGTTGTACATATCAAGCACATCACTTTGACTCATGCCATAGTCTGGAATACTTGCCGCATTGAGCAGCGCCGCCACTATGTGCGCACCCAGCTGGTAATTATCATGTCGCCGCCTTAGCCAAAGTACCTGCATCATACTCCTTTTGCCAAAGATGCTACCTGCACACACGCCACCCGCAGAACGATGAAAGGGGGTGCCGTCTGAGTTGAATGATCTACAAATGCCTGTAGTCCTGCTATTTCTACAGGTTCCGGGAACATATCCTGTTCCCGTCCAACGAGCGGGGTCTGTCTTCCAGTAACCGGGGCTTCGCCCACCACAGGAGAATTTTTCCGCCTGTGCCGAAAGATTGCCTGATACCCAGGCAGACGGCGTGCATTGGGCACCCAATACGGGACGGCTGGCAACAGTCATCATCAGAGGAGCAGATATACCAATTCCTTTAATTAGATGGCGGCGCTTTTCAGAACCCAGCCTTCCCGGCTTGTTTTCTGTTCCTGTATTGGCTTTTTCCTGGTTCTCACTATGCTGTGACATTGTCTTATCTCACTATAAGCTATATTAGCGTATGATTATATTTTGGTAATGCCACCGAATCACGCAGACAGCACCTGTAACCTAAAGTATATAGCAAATGCCTATGCTAAAACTATAATCCAAAAGTTGTAGTCTGAATAAATTCAGTCAGACGTAATGTTATGTTACGCCGCCAATTTCTTAGGTGTTGGCGTTGTTACCTCATTTAATTCTAAATTTGGGATAAATATTCAAACTGGCCTAATGTGACTCCCATTCTACGCTAACTACCCGCAAAATATGCACTTTCTAGCCACTAAAAACCCAAATTCTGGCCTTCCTGCTTCACCACACTGCCCCATTCAAAACATGGTTAAGCACAAAGAGTGCTGACAGGCAACTGGCTCAGAACCAGAAAATCTCATAAAAATCAGCGGCAAGCAGAAATATGATGCTTACCTCTCGAAAAACCGATCAAACCAATCAGGCCAGAGACAAATAGCCAGACAGCCGCCGGTACGGGTACTGCACTGACATCACCCGTCTGCACCGCCCAGGCGTAAAAACTATCGTCCTTGCCGTAGGCTCCCTGAGCACCATCAGTGGTATCAAAGTGCCATGCCTCACTGGTATTAAGCGCATATTCTGTCGCAGACCAATAGATAGGAGCCTGAATATTGCTAAATAAATCGTAGTTGGCGTTATGAGTCAAAGCAATTGATTGACCGGCATTCCCATCCAGAACATTGTAAAACAGGTTGCCCATCTCACTGCCAGTGCAGTTGCTGCCATATGAGACATCACCAACTTGATAAGCGCAGCTAGCATCAGGCTGTAATGTATGGGGCAGACGCCAGCCCGTCACCCCGGCAACATCCAGATTTGCTGCCCAGTCATTGGCATCTGTCCAGTTCATCGTCCCGCCTGCGGCATTGGCGTCCGCCAGCCAGGTCAGTTGAGCAACGTCATCATAATAGGCCAAGCCACCCAGGCGCTCTACCAAGGCTGCATGGGTGTGACTTGCTATAAACAACGCCATTACTGCTATTATTGTTTGCCTAATTTTCATTTTTTCTCGACTTTTATTTTTTTCTCGACTCTCATATACACTATTTAGCACTATTTTTTTGGCCTCTCTATAACCAAATAGTCATAGGTTGGCTGTCATAACCAGCACGCAGACATCTTTGAAAGTATCCACCCACAGTTTAGTTGGATACCCGGCCTAAAAATGATTCATAATGCCGGCTTAATTCCCCATCAAGCTCAAACTGACAAAATATCATGCCCACCAAGATTCTAAAATTTACGGCTTCACTTGCCTCTAAAGCTTTACTAAAAAACCCCTTGTCAATTCTTATATACCATCGCGTTCTGCCTGACTATGACCCGATGCGGCCAACTGAAATTACTGCAGAGGCATTCGAAAAGCAGATGTCCCTGCTATCCAGATTATTCAACGTCATTCCACTGTCTACTGCAATAACGCAGCTACAGCAAAACTCACTTCCACCACAGGCGGTCTGCATCACTTTTGATGATGGTTATGCGGATAACTACACCACGGCCTTACCTATTCTGAAAAAGTATGATTTTAATGCCACATTTTTTATTGCCAGTGGTTTTTTAGATGGCGGCTGTATGTGGAATGACACCATTATAGAAACTATGCGCAGTGCGCCGACAAATCAGCTGGAACTAAAAAAAATCAACTTCGACAATGTCTCGCTCACGTCAATAAACCAACGTCACAACGCTGCCCAGCAACTTATTTCAAAACTCAAATATCTTCCACATAGTCAACGAACTGACTTTGTAGAACAGATTGTCGACGCTGCAAAAGTCAGCGTGCCCAATAATTTAATGCTATCCACCGAGGAGTTACGAAAATTATCCGACTCGGGTATGACGATTGGCGGGCACACCGTTTCCCACCCCATACTCACATCGTTAACGGATGGGGAAGTTGAAAAAGAAATTGTCGACGGGAAACAACGGCTGGAAGCTATTATCGGTTCACCCATCAAGCTTTTTGCTTATCCGAATGGTATGCCTGGACAGGACTTTAATTTAAATCATAGTGAAATAGTCAAAACTGCTGGGTTCGATGCCGCCGTATCAACTCAATGGGGTGTATCTACCGGTAAAACCAACCTATACCAACTACCACGTTTCACTCCCTGGGACAGAGCAAACTGGAAGTTTTACTTGCGCCTTTTACATAACAGTTATAGCAGGCGAATTTACGATTGAGAAACATGTGCGACATGCCAACTTTCAAACATAAGCAGTAACCAAACCATCTCACCATAATAATGCGGGTAGGCCGGTAGATGTTTACCCAACAATTCATCAATAAAACTTGCTTGAATGATATTTCTTTTTTTCAGCGTTGTTAAATTATCATATATCAATGCTTTGAGGTTTGGATCATTTACTGCCCATACACCGAAGGGCAAACCAAACCCATGCTTTTGTTTGGCCAGAACTTCTTGCGGCAGAAAATCTTTTAACGCTTGTTTGAAAAAATAGCGTAACTCAGTGCCTTTAAGTTTTAATTTAATCGGCATTTTAAATGAAAAGTCCAGCAGCTCATCGCTCAACAAAGGAAAAGCAACTTCTACTCCAGCCATTTCACACATTTTGGTTACTTTTGGCAAATCGTTATCTGTAAGTGTAAATTTAAAATCCAGCCCCAACATTTTATTTAACATTGTTCCTGCGTTCACAGAATTATACGTATTAGCGTATTCTTCGTAAGGCGTTTTGTCATTAAACGACATACGGAATTCTTCCGTAAACATATTGTCCAGACCAAGCCTTACCGCAAGGTTGTAGGTTAACAATCTGTCAGGCATGGGGCAGCCTGCTTGTTGAATATAACTTTTGACCTTGTTGAATGGGAAAATTTTTCCGGGGTAAATCCCTGACTCAGTTAGTTTTGGCAGTACGGATTTCCTGGCAAATTCTGGTAGCTGATCAAAATAAGAAAAAACCACCTGCTTTGAATATCGCTCATTTCCCGCAAATAATTCATCACCACCATCGCCCGCAAAAAGCCGATCAATACCATCTTCCTTCGCCATTTTGGCGCAGTAATAGGTAGGCACGGCGGAGGAGTTTCCGAAAGGTTCCGAATAAATACGCGCAACGTCAGGAACCGCGTTAACGATATCTTCTGGGGTCACGTAATATTCATGATGTTTGGATGAAAAATGTTTAGCCGTGACTTTGGCGTAATGCATTTCATCATAACCTTGTGCATCAAAGCCTATAGAATAAGTTGAAATAGACTCTTTTAACTCTCCAGTCAAAATTCCAGTAACTGTAGAGCTATCGGTTCCACCACTTAAAAATGCGCCATTTTTTCCTTCACTTAATAGATTGTTAACACTGAGTCGAAGCGTTTTATCAAACTCTTCTTTTAATTCTTCAAATTGATATGCGCTATCTTTTTCATTCACAAACTCAGGCGACCAGTATTCTTTTTCTTCTATCTGACCATTGTGGAAATACAAGTAGCTACCCGGCATTAGGCGATGATGATCGTTATAAATGGTGCGCGGAGAGGGGATCTGATGAAAAAAGAAATAGTGAAAAACAGACTGTTGCGAGAGTTCGCTTGCGTTTGAAAAACAGCTAATAAAATCAAGACTGCTCGAAAAGATAAGCGCATTTTTATCAACATAATAGTTAATCGGCTCAACGCCCATGCGATCTGTTGCGAGAAACACGCTGTTAGTATTGGTGTCGATATGCGCCAGTGAAAATCGACCGACAAGTTGCGTGGGGGTTAGTTTTTTATATTTTTCATAGGCTTTAAGAAGGGCAATGCTCTCACCCTCTGCTTTTCGTATTTTCTCAAATTCAGGATCGCGCCAATGATATTGGCCTTGTATGCCTGCAATACAACCACGGGTCATATCAACTTCAGTTGAATTTAAGTATAGCGTTGAGCTGTTCGCCTGTTGATCGCTCTGCGCAGACTGACCGTTTGAATCCTGGCTTGCCAGCAAACCTTTTTTGGATACTTGAATCAGCGAACGTTCTGCGGATTGCCCAGTAAGCCCACACCAACCACTAACACCAATCATGCCGTACCTTTCTTTTTGAAATATTTTTTGAGCAGGGGCTTTAGAGTAATCTCCCATAAGCCCAGCCATTTTCCCACTATCGTCCTGTTGTTCATAATGCAGAAACTGCTTAAGCTCACCGCATTATTAGTCCAACGTAATTTATATTTATTCGTGCCTGGCCCCATATTATATAGTTTTAAACCTTCACCAAACAATTGTTCCAGAAGTTTCCAGTTCAAATAAGTACCGGGTGACAGATCCTCATGTTTAACGTGATAATCAGAGCGCAAAGCGGAAACAACATTCTGATAGGTCAACTGTAATTCATAGGCAACCGGATGATTTTCATAATAAAAAAACCAGATAGCAACCCCGTCCTTTTCTTTCATTCGCTCAAGCAGCACGGTTAAAAACTTACGCGGACCGGCATTATCAAAGGTCAGACCCGTGTGCGACTTCCAGCTGTTGGCTGAGATATTGACGATATCATCAAATACTTTTTCATCTATCTGCTCTGCCGAGAATTTTTTTACTTCAAACTTCGCCTCTGAACGAGCCAATACATTTTTAATATAGTTATTGCCTTTTTTTAGCCTTCTACTGCGAGTTTTATAGTAATCGTCCCAACTTCCATCTAAGCCTATGCACAACGACTCATCTAGCACCTCGTCGGTACATTTGTTTCCCTGCGCAATAAATTTTTCTCTCAACAACTCGGCTGTTTGTGATTCTTGCTTTAACTTTGCAATGTCAAAATAATCCCAGCGTTGGTTGCTGCAAATCTCCCCGACAATAGCGTCCAACACCCCGTCTCGCTGCTCAGGGTCGCAAAGAATATCAAACTGTTGACTATCCGGGATAACCAGTAAAGATAATTTTTTTACTTTAAATATCCCTTTTTTTTCTTCACCGAACAAAATAGGACATATCCCTGTCACCACACCGTGATTGCTGACGGTGATAATCATGATCGTGGCAGCATCGTCAAGCCACGCCCAGGCGGCTTCATACCATTCGTGGCTTAGAAAAATATCGGCTGAATTTGTCAGCGTTGCCAACCTGTTCCAGTCCTGCTTTAACGCCATAAAATCTGAAAAATTGCTAATGTTTTTTATTGTGGTTTTATTTTTTGACATACTTTTATAAGAATAACTTCAGGAGTACCTGCTTTCCTTTCATCCACGCATATATTTTCTTTATTTGTGGTTTTTATTGAGATATGATTTTGCTCACCGTTTATTTTACAGTATCGTCAACCATATGCGTAAGCTTCTATTATCACTAACTTTTCTTGTTTATGCCAGCGTGGCATCGGCATATGGCCCGTTTGATTACACAAATCCCGATCACTTTACCAACAAGCTCCCTATCGTCGAGCAATATCATTTTGACGCCGATGTTGAAAACCTCAGGTCAGGACTATCCGGAACCATAATGGATGACCTTGCCTACGTACTACATACCTTTCCAAACCACCACCGCGCCTTAAATGCAATGTCCCGATTATGGCTCCAATACAAGCACATGGGTCGCACACCACCCGTCAATCGCAAGCCAATCACCCCCGAACAATATTTTCAACGCGCCAGCGAATTTGCACCAACCGATGGGATTGTGTATTTGTTGAACGGAATCTATCTACACAAGCTTGGAAAATTTGAGCCTGCGCTCGACCTTTACAAAAAATCTCTACAATATCAAAAAGATAATATCGAGCTGCACTACAACATTGGGTTATTGTATATGGATATACATAAATATGATGAAGCCCTGAAGCAGGCGCATATCGCCTATAGCAAAAACTATCCTCTGTCTGGGCTGAGATCCCGGCTGAAGAAAATAGGCAAATGGAAAGAGATCCCGCAGCCACAAAAAAACACCTCTAAGTAGCCTCAAGCAAAATTAGCTCACCCAAAAACCACTCGACAAGCTCACAACCTCAGTAAATACATAAATTTTTGTGACCTGTGCCTCATTGTTTTTCCTAAATACTAGCCATCTCAGCAGTACAACGATTAAAATTCGAACACCTTAAATAACGCACAAAAATCAATCTAGTTGAAAACCTTAAAATAGCGGGGTGCAGATTGAACAGGATTAGTACAGATCATGATACGTACAACTTTTTTTCAGGACAATATTGGCAAAGCCGTCATCACGCTTAGCTTTATAAGCCTGATTAGCGCCTGCGGTGGCGGCGGTAGTGGCGAGGCTGAAAGCAGCGATGCCAACACAGGCAGCAGTGCGACAACCACAAATTCAGCCACCATTCGCTGGACGCCGCCAATAACGAATGAAAATGGAACAAACCTCGATGATCTTGCCGGCTACAAAGTTCACTATGGCACTAACCAGGGGAGCTACCCGAATATCGTTGTTGTCTCAAACAATGTAACCGAGACCACCATCGACAACCTGGCTACCGATACTTACTATTTTGTTGTTACCGCACATGATGTATATGGCAATGACAGCGCCTTTTCCGATCCACCTGTTACTAAGACCATTAATTAGTGCTGCGCAAACGCTTTAACGACTAAACCCAACTTATTAATATCACTATGACGCCAGCTAGAACCGCATAAATTTAGAGTGTCCTTACATTTATCCCTTACTAACATTTATGCAACTAAGCCCTAAATATCCAACTTGATCACAGTTTGGCTCGGACTCTTTTGCGTTTTGTGAAGCACACCGCAATGATTTTCCTTATCAAAATCACAATTTCGACGATAATTTCACATGACACACGCCAGCAGCACGGCCACCAAAATCTGGGCTGCTACGTATTTTTATTTTGTAGGAGAAACCGCAGATGAATTTGCCCGGAAATCTGTTTCAGAAAGCACGCGCTCTCGCCATTTTGACAATGTTTATTTCACTCACCGCCTGCGGCGGTGGCAGCGAGGGCGATGATCCAACGGCCAGCGCCGACAGTGCTGCCACCAGCACCACCCCAGATGCAACTACCTCAGGCACCACAACCAGCACTAGCTCAGGTAGCACAAGCAGTGGCGGCACAACAACCTCCGGCAGCGGCACGGGAACCAGCTCAGGCACAGCCGTGTCAATTACCAATACTCAACCTGCTGGCTATGGCTGGAATGATCTCACTATCGGTGAAGTGACGTTCACAGATCGTGACATCACCTACACCAGCATTCCGACGAATTATCGCAATTACAAGGTATTGCAAACGGCCAACGATGATAAGGCCTCTTCAGGAAATTCATTTGTCACGTTCGACATTAGTACCGCCACCACCATCTATGTTGGTCATGATCAGCGCGTCACACCCAAGCCTGCCTGGCTATCTAGCTGGACCGACACTGGCGAGGTCATGTCAACAAGCGATTCAAACTATAGCGTTTTCAAAAAGGACTTTGCATCTAACAGTATTGAAATCGGCGGCAATGAAGGTGCTAGTGGCAGCATGTACTTTGTCTTTCTCAATGCTGACTCCGCTTCAGGATCAAGCAGCACGGGTTCAGGTAGCACGGGTTCGGGCAGCACGGG
>CAZIJT010000088.1:0-10422 GCA_964539595.1 uncultured Thiohalophilus sp.
CTAGATACAGGTGACAGGGAAAACCTTGTCACTCGTGCCGAGTTCTTTATTACTCGATAACTTTGGATACCACACCGGCACCCACGGTACGTCCGCCTTCACGAATCGCGAAGCGTAAACCTTCTTCCATCGCAATCGGTGCGATCAGGGAGACAACCATTTTCACGTTATCACCCGGCATCACCATTTCAACACCTTCAGGCAAATCACAGGCGCCGGTCACATCCGTAGTACGGAAGTAAAACTGCGGACGGTAATTGCTGAAGAAAGGCGTGTGACGACCCCCTTCATCTTTGCTCAGAACGTAAACTTCACATTCGAACTTGGTATGTGGGGTAATCGAACCGGCTTTTGCCAGTACCTGTCCACGCTCCACTTCTTCACGCTTGGTGCCACGTAACAGCACACCCACGTTATCACCCGCCTGACCCTGGTCCAGCAATTTGCGGAACATTTCAACACCGGTACAGGTAGTGGTCATGGTGTCTTTAATGCCGACGATTTCAATTTCTTCGCCCACTTTAATAATGCCACGCTCAATACGTCCCGTTACCACCGTGCCACGACCGGAGATAGAAAACACATCTTCGACCGGCATCAGGAAGTCACCATCAATGGCGCGTTCAGGCAGGGGTATATAATCATCCATCGCCGCAACCAGCTTTTCAATCGAAGGTACACCAATATCCGAGGTATCGCCTTCCAGCGCTTTCAGCGCCGAGCCGGTAATAATCGGGGTGTCGTCACCGGGGAAGTCATAGGAATCCAGCAGTTCGCGGATTTCCATTTCAACCAGTTCCAGCAGCTCATCATCATCAACCATGTCAGCCTTGTTCATATAAACAAGGATATACGGTACGCCAACCTGACGAGACAAGAGGATGTGCTCACGCGTCTGAGGCATCGGGCCATCCGCCGCGGAGCATACCAGAATCGCGCCATCCATCTGTGCCGCACCGGTGATCATGTTCTTCACATAATCCGCATGGCCGGGACAATCTACGTGCGCGTAATGGCGATTTTCACTTTCATATTCAACATGCGCGGTCGCAATGGTGATACCACGGGCGCGCTCTTCCGGGGCGCTATCGATATTCGCGTAGTCCTTGAATTCACCACCGTGCTTCTCTGCCATCACTTTCGTGATTGCCGCAGTCAACGTTGTTTTACCATGATCAACGTGGCCAATCGTGCCTACGTTTACATGGGGCTTTGTTCGTTCAAATTTTTCCTTGGACACCGTGTTACCCTCTTAATCTTAAATTCAATTCGCTATGTTCTTAATTGCTACACTACTTTTGCTACGATACTTTCTTAATCACTTCGTCTGCGATACTCGCAGGCGCTTCTGCATATTTGCCAAACTCCATACTGTAGGTCGCACGACCCTGGGTGGCAGAACGCAGGTCAGTGGCATACCCAAACATCTCAGCCAATGGCACATCCGCTTTAATAATCTTGCCTGCGGGTGCGTCTTCCATTCCGTGGACAATGCCGCGACGACGATTAAGATCGCCCATCACATCCCCCATATAATCTTCCGGGGTAACCACTTCGACTGTCATGACAGGCTCCAGCAATGCTGGATCGGCCATTCTAGCGCCTTCCCTGAAGCCCATCGAACCGGCAATCTTGAAGGCCATTTCCGATGAATCAACTTCATGAAAAGAACCGTCATACAGCGTGACCTTGACATCGACCACGGGGAACCCGGCAATCACACCGTTTTCCGTTTGTTGCTGAATGCCTTTGTCAACCGCAGGAATATACTCCCGAGGGACGGCACCACCCACAATTTCATTTACAAATTCATAACCACTACCCGCTGGCTGTGGTTCGATGCGTAAACGCACATGGCCATATTGGCCGCGACCACCGGACTGGCGTACAAACTTGCCCTCGGCTTCAACCGTCTTGCGGATGGTTTCGCGATAAGCCACCTGCGGTGCGCCGACATTCGCTTCGACATCAAACTCACGTTTCATCCGATCAACGATGATGTCCAGATGCAACTCACCCATACCGGAAATAATCGTCTGTCCGGATTCTTCGTCGGTATGTACACGGAAAGACGGATCTTCCTGCGCCAGCTTCGACAGGGCAACGCCCATCTTTTCCTGATCCGGCTTGGTGCGTGGCTCAATCGCTACGGAAATAACCGGTTCCGGAAATTCCATGCGCTCAAGAATAATCACCTTATCCAAATCACATAGTGTGTCACCCGTGGTGACATCTTTCAGTCCAACTGCGGCGGCAATATCGCCAGCGCGAACTTCTTTAATTTCTTCACGACTGTTGGCATGCATCTGCACGATGCGACCAATCCGTTCTTTCTTGCCGCGCACCGAGTTATAAACAAAATTACCCGATTGCAAAATCCCGGAATACACTCGGAAAAATGTCAGCGTGCCGACAAAAGGATCCGTCGCAATCTTGAAGGCCAATGCGGCAAAAGGTTCATCATCGGCTGGATGACGCTCAGCCTCGGTGCCCTTATCATCATCCAGCACGCCTTTAATCGAAGGCACATCAAGCGGTGATGGCATTAACTCTACAATCGTATCCAACATTGCCTGCACGCCCTTGTTCTTGAACGCGCTGCCACACAGGCAAGGTATAATCTCATTGTTCAGGGTTCGTATTCGCAAACCCTGTTTAATCTCATCTTCGGACAGCTCACCATCATTCAGGTACTTGTCCATCAATTCTTCGTTGGCTTCAGCGGCGGCTTCCACCATCTGCTCGCGCAACTCGGCGCACTGCGCCTGTAATGCTTCTGGTATCTCGCGCGCTTCATAGGTCACACCCATGTCCGCGTCGTTCCAGTAAATCGCCTGCATGCGCAGCAGATCCACCAGGCCTTCAAAATTTTCCTCAGCACCGATGTTCATCTGGATGGGCACCGCATTTGCGCCCAGCCGAACTTTAATCTGTTCAACCACGCGCAGGAAGTCTGCACCCGCGCGATCCATCTTGTTAACAAACGCCATGCGCGGTACGCCGTATTTATCCGCCTGCCGCCAAACCGTTTCCGACTGGGGTTCTACCCCGCCAACTGCGCAAAAAACAGCGCAGGCTCCATCAAGTACACGCAGCGACCGCTCAACTTCAATCGTAAAATCAACGTGTCCGGGTGTATCTATTATATTAATGCGGTGCTGTTCAAACTGCTTGTCCATGCCCTGCCAGAAGCAGGTAGTCGCCGCTGAGGTAATGGTAATACCTCGTTCCTGTTCCTGTTCCATCCAGTCCATGGTTGCTGCACCATCATGCACTTCACCAATTTTGTGCGAGATTCCGGTGTAGTACAGAATACGCTCAGTCGTTGTCGTTTTACCTGCATCAATATGCGCCATGATGCCAACATTGCGATAACGGTCGATAGGAGTTTGGCGTGCCACAATGATTCAGCCCGGTTAGGGGTCAATCTCCTCAAAACAATTCGGTCGCTACCAGCGATAATGGGCAAAAGCTTTATTTGCATCGGCCATACGGTGCGTGTCTTCACGCTTCTTCACTGCGTTGCCACGATTCTCGGAGGCATCCATAATTTCACCGGCCAGACGTGCGCCCATGCCTTTTTCACTGCGCTTACGTGCGGCTTCCACCAACCAGCGCATCGCCAGCGCATTGCGGCGGTTAGGACGAACTTCAATCGGCACCTGATAAGTCGCACCACCTACGCGGCGGGATTTTACTTCCACCATTGGGCGGACATTTTCCAGCGCCTTTTCAAACGCTTCGACGCCATCTTCCGTCTTGCCACGTTCAGCCACTGATTCCAGTGCGCCGTAGACAATTTTTTCAGCGATGGATTTTTTGCCGCTGAACATCAGAATATTGATGAACTTCGCAATCACCAGCGATTTAAACTTCGGATCGGGCAAGATTTCTCTTTTTGCTGCTACACGCCTTCTAGCCATTTAACTATTCCTGATTTCTCAATGATGACTGGAACAAATTGCTCCAGCTAACTGTTCTGCTTACGATTTGGGTCGTTTTGCACCGTACTTCGAACGCCCCTTACGACGGTCGCTGACACCCGAGGTATCCAGTGAACCGCGCACAGTGTGATAACGCACACCCGGTAAATCTTTAACACGACCGCCGCGAATCAGTACGACTGAATGCTCCTGCAGGTTATGTCCTTCACCGCCGATATACGTCGTAACTTCAAAACCGTTGGTCAGGCGCACACGAGCGACCTTACGCATCGCCGAGTTCGGCTTTTTCGGGGTGGTGGTGTACACACGCGTGCATACGCCGCGTTTTTGTGGGCAGGCCTCCAGCGCTGGAACGTTACTTTTTTCCAGTTTGCGCTTACGCGGCTTGCGTACCAATTGGTTAATTGTGGCCATAATTCTTTTAACTCCAGAAAATAAACGACAGGCTCGAGCCTCGAATCAACATCAAGGGCCGACCTGTCGTAAGGCGCGAGATTTTAGTGAATCCTGGCGGATTCTGCAACCGGATCCCGGCGAAAAAGTGGATCTTTTTCCGATAAAGCGGAGAAAAACGGAGAATGCTGAATTTACAACCCCTCATAACCACTGTATTTTCAAAACATATAAAAAAGCTGATCCCTTTCGGGATCAGCTTTTTTGCTACAAATACTCGTCTGATCTGAATTAAATCAGAGCAGATTCGAGTTTAGCCTCGAATCAGACTTACTCGCCGGATTCAGCGTTGGACTCGACACTCGGCTCGGGGCTGGCATTCGAATCAGCCGCCATCGCCGTCTGGATTTCCGAGTCCAGCATTTCATCCGCCGTTGTCGTCGTCTCCAGTAACATTTCAGCCGGTGCCAGCATCTCCATCCGCTTACGGTGACGTTCGGCATGATAGGCCTGCCCAGTACCCGCAGGAATCAAACGGCCTACAATAACGTTCTCCTTCAGTCCACGCAGATCATCAACCTTGCCGCTCACGGCAGCTTCGGTCAACACACGGGTGGTTTCCTGGAACGAGGCTGCAGATACGAAGGACTCGGTCGCCAGTGAGGCCTTGGTAATGCCCAGCAACATTTCATTAAACAGCGCAGGCTGTTTGTCGAGCTTCTTCAAACGATCATTTTCTTCCAGCAGACGCGCGCGGTCGACCTGTTCACCCTTGAGGAAGGTGCTGTCGCCCGGACTCCTGACTTCGATCTTGCGCAACATCTGTCGAACGATAACTTCGATGTGCTTATCGTTAATTTTTACACCCTGTAAACGGTAAACGTCCTGGACTTCCTTGACGATATAACGCGCCAGCTCTTCGACGCCCAGTAAACGCAGGATATCGTGCGGATTCGGTTCGCCTTCAGCGATCACTTCACCCTTCTCGACCTGCTCACCTTCAAAGGTGGTGACATGCCGCCACTTGGGAATCAAGGCTTCATAAACATCGCCTTCGGTTGGAGTGATCACCAACCGTTGCTTACCCTTAGTTTCCTTACCAAAACTCACCACACCGGTGATTTCCGCCAGAATGGACGGTTCTTTCGGTTTGCGGGCTTCGAACAAATCGGCCACACGCGGCAGACCACCGGTGATATCACGGGTTTTCGAAGACTCTTGCGGAATACGCGCGACTGCCTCACCCACGCCGACCGTATCGCCATCTTTCAGACCAATAATTGCGCCGGAGGGCAGATTGTAGTTGGCCGGAATTTCGGTGCCGGTAATCATTAAATCACTACCGTCTTCAGCCACCAGTTTTACCATTGGGCGTAGATCTTTGGCTGCCGTACCGCGTTGTTTCGGATCGGTCACTTCAAGACTGGTCAGACCAGTCACTTCATCGACCTTGCTCTGTACGGTTACACCTTCGACGATATCGACAAATTTCACGATACCGGCTTCTTCAGTAATAATCGGATGGGTGTGGGGATCCCAGCTGGCAAGAATCTGCCCAGCTTCACAGGGATCGCCATCATTGGCGGTAATCACCGCACCATAAGGCACCTTGTAGCGTTCACGCTCACGGCCACGATCATCGAGCACGGTAATTTCACCGGAACGCGAGACCGCGACATTATTACCCGTCGCATGTTGCACGGTTTTCATATTATGCAGGCGCACCGTACCGGTGCTCTTGATTTCAATATTATTGGCCGCCGCCGCTCGACTCGCCGCACCACCAATATGGAAGGTACGCATGGTCAGCTGGGTTCCCGGCTCACCAATACTCTGCGCGGCGATAACGCCGACAGATTCACCCTGATTAACGCGATGGCCTCGCGCCAGATCACGACCATAACAGGCCGAACAAACACCATAATGATTTTCACAGGTAATCGCGGAACGTACCAGCATGTGATCCACGCTCAGGCCATCTAGCTGTCCTACCCATTTTTCATCCAGCAAGGTACCAGCTTCAATCAGCACTTCATCACTGTCCACCGCCAGTACATCACGAGCAACCACTCGACCCAGTACCCGTTCGCTCAAAGGCTCGACCACGTCGCCACCTTCAATCAAACTAGCTAATAACAAGCCATTCTCAGTGCCACAGTCCAGTCCAGCCACCACCAGATCCTGAGACACATCCACCAGCCGACGAGTCAGGTAACCGGAGTTGGCGGTTTTCAGCGCGGTATCGGCCAAACCTTTACGTGCGCCATGGGTCGAAATAAAGTACTGCAACACGGACAGCCCTTCGCGGAAGTTAGCGGTAATCGGTGTTTCAATAATCGAACCATCCGGCTTGGCCATCAGGCCACGCATACCGGCCAGCTGACGAATCTGCGCGGCACTACCACGCGCGCCAGAATCGGCCATCATAAATACCGAGTTAAAGGACTTCTGTTTGACCTCGTTGCCATCCCGATCGGTGACGGTTTCGGTGCCCAGTTTATCCATCATGGAATTGGCCACCTGATCATTGGTACGCGACCAGATATCCACCACCTTGTTGTAGCGTTCACCCATGGTCACCAGACCGGAGGTGTACTGCTCCTGAATTTCGTGTACTTCAGCTTCTGCTGCGGCCAGAATAGCCTGCTTATCTTCCGGGATAATCATGTCATCAATACCGAAAGAAACCCCGGCACGCGTGGAATAGGCAAAGCCCATATACATCAGTTGATCGGCAAAAATAACCGTATCTTTGAGACCGTTCTTGCGATAACAAACGTTGATCAGGTTAGAAATGGCTTTCTTTTTCATATCCTGATTGATGGTTTCAAAAGCAATACCATCCGGCACGATGTCCCAGAGCAGGGCACGACCTACAGTCGTATCTTTGATGCAGGTATTCTCAGATCGCACACCATCTTCGTCAATGAGGACTTCGTTAACACGGACTTTAACCTTGGCCTGCAAGGCGGCCACGCCGGTGTTATAGGCGCGATGGGCTTCCTTAACGTCACGGAAAACCATGCCTTCGCCTTTGACGTTGATCGACTCACGCGTCATATAATACAGACCCAATACCACATCCTGTGAGGGGACGATAATGGGTTCACCATTGGCGGGTGAAAGAATATTATTAGTCGACATCATCAGAGTGCGCGCTTCTAACTGCGCTTCAATCGACAGCGGTACGTGTACGGCCATTTGATCGCCATCGAAATCGGCGTTAAACGCGGTACAGACCAGCGGGTGCAATTGAATTGCCTTACCTTCGATCAACGTTGGTTCAAAGGCCTGAATGCCTAAACGATGCAAGGTGGGCGCGCGGTTAAGCATCACCGGATGTTCACGAATGACTTCTTCGAGAATGTCCCAGACTTCAGTGCCTTCCTGCTCGACCATTTTCTTCGCGGCTTTAATGGTCGTGGCTAAACCACGCAGCTCCAGCTTGCTGAAGATGAACGGTTTGAACAGTTCCAACGCCATTTTTTTCGGCAAACCACACTGATGCAATTTCAGCGTCGGTCCCACCACGATCACAGAACGACCGGAGTAATCTACACGTTTACCCAGCAAGTTCTGACGGAAGCGACCCTGCTTGCCCTTGATCATGTCGGCCAGTGATTTCAGCGGACGTTTGTTGGAGCCGGTAATAGCGCGACCACGACGACCGTTATCTAGCAGCGCATCAACGGATTCCTGCAACATACGTTTTTCGTTACGCACGATAATATCGGGCGCATTCAGATCCAGCAGGCGGCGCAGACGGTTGTTACGGTTGATTACACGACGATAGAGATCGTTAAGATCGGACGTGGCAAAACGTCCACCTTCCAATGGCACCAAGGGGCGCAGCTCCGGTGGCAATACCGGCAATACGGTCATCACCATCCACTCAGGCTTATTACCGGAGGACATGAAGCCTTCCAGTAATTTTAGACGTTTGCCGAGTTTTTTCAGCTTGGTTTCGGACTTGGTCGCGCCCATGCCTTCTTTAACTTCTTCACAGGCTTTTTCAAGATTCAGCGTACTCAGCAAAATCTTAATGGCTTCGGCACCCATACGCGCATCAAACTCATCGCCGTATTCTTCAATCGCTTCAAGATAGGTGTCATCAGTCAGTAATTGTCCGCGCTCAAGCTCGGTCATGCCCGGCTCAACCACGACGAAGGCTTCGAAATACAAAACCCGCTCAATATCGCGCAGGGTCATATCCAGAATCAAACCCATGCGTGAAGGCAGGGACTTGAGGAACCAGATGTGGGCGACCGGACTGGCTAATTCAATGTGACCCATGCGTTCACGACGCACCTTGGCCAGAGTCACTTCAATGCCGCATTTTTCGCAGATCACGCCGCGATGTTTCAGGCGTTTGTATTTGCCGCACAGACATTCGTAATCTTTTACCGGGCCAAAAATCTTGGCGCAGAACAGACCATCACGTTCTGGCTTGAAGGTACGATAGTTAATCGTTTCCGGCTTTTTAACTTCGCCATACGACCATGAACGGATTTTCTGCGGTGAGGCAAGACCGATGCGAATCGCATCAAAGTCTTCCAGTTGTGTCTGCTGCTTGAGGATCTTGAGTAGATCTTTCACGTTGTCACTCCTAAGTTCAAGTTGCGAGTATCGAGTTGCTAGTAGCGAGGATTAAAATTCAGGCCTCGCTACCAGCTACCGGCTACTAGCGACTCTTAGTCTTGTTGTTCCAGTTCGATGTCGATGCCAAGAGAACGAATTTCTTTCAACAATACGTTGAAGGATTCAGGCATACCGGCTTCCATGTAATGGTTACCATCCACGATGTTTTTGTACATCTTGGTTCGACCATTGACGTCATCCGATTTCACCGTCAGCATTTCCTGCAGGGTATAGGCCGCGCCATAAGCTTCCAGCGCCCAGACTTCCATTTCCCCGAAGCGCTGACCACCGAACTGCGCCTTACCACCCAGCGGCTGCTGGGTAACTAAACTATAAGGTCCGGTTGAACGCGCGTGCATCTTGTCATCGACCAGATGGTTAAGCTTGAGCATGTACATATAGCCCACGGTGATCTTGCGTTCGAACTCTTCGCCGGTGCGACCATTGATCAGGGTTGTCTGACCACTGATGGGCAGATCTGCAAGCTCCAGCAACTGCCTGATGTCACTTTCCTTGATGCCATCAAATACCGGTGTCGCCATCGGCACGCCGTCACGCAGGTTGCGCGCCAGCTCCATGATTTCATCATCGCTAAAGGATTTCAGATCTTCATGCTGACCTTCGGTCTTGTTATAAATTTCATCCAGGAACTTACGCACCGTGGTCACTTTTTCATGCGCCCAGAGCATCGCATTGATCTTTTTGCCCAGGCCTTTGGCCGCCCAACCCAGATGGGTTTCCAGCACCTGACCGACGTTCATACGTGACGGCACGCCTAATGGGTTAAGCACGATATCAACTGGCTCACCATCTTTGGTATGCGGCATATCTTCAACCGGCACGATCATGGAAATAACACCCTTGTTACCATGCCGACCGGCCATTTTATCACCCGGTTGCAAACGACGTCTCACCGCCACATGCACTTTGACCATCTTCAGCACACCCGGTGCCAGATCATCGCCCGAAGTTAACTTGCTGCGTTTTTCTTCATATTTTTCGTCGAATTCAACTCGCAGCTGTTTGATCTGATCGGCCATGGCTTCAAGCTGGGTGCTGGCTTCATCATTCTTCAGATTGATCTCGAACCATCTTTCACGTTCCAGTTCTTCCAGATAGACCGCAGTAATCTTGGAGCCTGCTTTCAACTGGTTTGGCCCCCATTCGGCAACCTTGTTGGTGAGCATATTCTGCACACGCTGGTAAGCATCATCTTCCATAATGCGGCGCTGATCGTTGAAATCTTTCTTTACGCGTTCGAGTTCAGATTCTTCAATCGACTTGGCGCGTGAATCTTTTTCCAGACCGTCGCGGGTAAAGACCTGTACGTCGATCACCGTGCCAATCATGCCGGAGCGAACCCGCAACGAGGTATCTTTCACGTCACTGGCTTTCTCACCGAAAATAGCTCTCAGCAGTTTTTCTTCCGGGGTTAACTGGGTTTCAC
>CAZIJT010000089.1:0-10401 GCA_964539595.1 uncultured Thiohalophilus sp.
CATATTTAGCAGTAAAATCAACCGGTTAGGATTTTCCTTGCCGGTTTTTTATTGCGCGGAAATCGTGCGGTCATTTTGTCAATCCCGTCGTGATTTCAAGACTGTCAGCGTGGGCGTTTGTCCATCCCGTTTTTACAGCTTCCGTGTGACGGCATCCAGCAGCTCAGTAATTTCCGCAGCGTTATAGTGCGAGTAATACCACTACTGTATGTCTGACAGACTCCTATGGTTGGTTCTGCGATTAGATTCAGTGGAAGTGCCAGATTATCCTGAATTAATCAGTTGAGCCTACTGCGAGCATCTAATGCGCTCAATTTAAAGGACTTTTTCGAACATTTTGAACTCACCGTATGAGTGATACGCCTTCATTCAAAATAACCGAAAAAGTCATGGATCTTGAGCACCTTAGCCGCTCTCGCTACGACTCAACTGATTAATTTAGGATTATCCATGCATGCTGGCGTGTTGGAGTTTATCAGATGCACGGAAATGGTTTGTCCGCTTCACCTATTCATCCTGTTTTGTCTTGTGTATATCGAAATGCTTTCCTGGCTCAGATTCAGGACAGGCCGCCAACTTTCCGTAGCGGGCATTCCAAAAAACATGATTATTATCAATAGTTGTCGTGATGTGATTCCGAAAAATATGCATTTTCAAGTTGAACTCCCCCCTAAAGCAGCGTAATAGCACTGTTTTCTACATCGTCAATTTGAAATCAGTTAGTATCTTGTGGCTTTCTGATAATAAAAATACCAATGAGGAATAAATGACTAACTTCGGTGAACACGTCAGTTTTATCTGGTCTATCGCGGAAATTCTGCGCGGCAACTACAAACAATCCGAATACGGCAAGGTGGTGCTGCCTTTCACCGTGCTGCGCCGTTTGGACTGCGTGCTGGAACCCACCAAGGCGAAGGTGCTGGAGCAGTTAAAGAGCCTGCCGGAAAGCGTCGATCACGAAATGCGTGAAACCATGCTGAACATAGCCGCCGATCAAAGCTTCCACAACACCAGCCCCTTCACCTTTGAAAAGCTGCTGGACGACCCGGATAACATCGCGGCCAACCTGAACAACCTGATCAATGGTTTCAGTGATGATGCCCGTGAAATTTTCATCGAACGCTTCAAATTGCCCGAACAGATCGCACGGCTGGACAAAGACAACCTGCTCTATATGGTGGTCAGCCGCTTCGCCCAGGCCGACCTGCACCCCAACAGAGTTAGCAACATCCAGATGGGCGGCATCTTTGAAGAGCTGATCCGTCGTTTTTCAGAGCAGAGCAACGAAACGGCGGGTGAGCATTTCACCCCTCGTGAAGTGATTCGCCTGATGGTCAACCTGCTGTTTGCCGAAGATACCGATGCACTGACCAAAAAAGGCACCATCCGCAAACTGTATGACCCCGCCTGCGGCACCGGCGGCATGTTAAGCGTGGCCGAAGAGTACCTGCGCGAGCTCAACCCCGATGCCCATCTGGAAGTCTATGGCCAGGAGCTGAACGACGAAAGCTACGCCACCTGCAAATCCGACATGATGATCAAAGGACAGAACGCCAAAAACATCTACCCCGGCAACAGCTTCAGCGAAGATGGCCTGCCCGATGAAGAATTTGACTACCTACTCTCCAATCCCCCCTTCGGCGTGGAGTGGAAAAAGGTCGAGAGTGAGATCAGGGACGAGGCCAGCAGCCTTGGCTACAAAGGGCGCTTTGGTGCAGGCCTGCCGCGAGTCAGTGATGGTTCCCTGCTGTTCGTGCAGCACATGATCGCCAAATTCAACCGCAATGGCGACAGCTCCCGCCTCGCCGTGGTATTGAATGGTTCTCCGCTGTTTACGGGCAGTGCAGGAGGTGGCGAAAGCGAAATCCGTCGCTGGATCATTGAAAACGACTGGCTGGAAGCCATTGTCGCCCTGCCAACGGACATGTTCTACAACACCGGCATCGCCACCTATATCTGGATCATCACCAACCAGAAAACAGCCCAGCGCAAGGGCAAAGTGCAGCTGATCAACGCGGTAGATTGCCACACCCCGATGCGCAAAAGTCTGGGCAGCAAACGCAAGCAGATATCTGATGAACAGATTGCCGACATCACCCGCACCTTCGGAGAATTTGGCAATACGCCTCAGGCGGGCAGGGGCGAACGGTGCAAGATCTTTGACAACCGGGATTTCGGCTACCAGCGCATCACCGTGGAACGCCCGCTGAAACTCAACTTTCAGGCCAGCAATCAGCGCATTGAAAACCTGCAACAGGCCAAGCCCTTTGCCAAACTAAAAGATCAACAGCAGGCCGCGATTATCAACGCCATCAAAACGCTAGATCAGGATCACCGCTACAACAACCGTGAAGTGTTCATCAAGACACTGAAAGCCGCCTTCAAAGCAGCCGGAGTGGAGAGCCAGATTAAAATTGGCGCACCTCTGCTAAAAACCATCTGGCAGGCGTTAAGTGAAAAGGATGACAGCGCCGACACCTGTTTGATTCAGTCTGGTGCCAACAAAGGCAAGCCCGAAGCCGACACCGAACTGCGCGACTATGAAAACGTACCACTGAAAGAAGCCATCGACGACTACTTCAAACGCGAAGTGCTGCCCCATGTGCCTGATGCGTGGATAGACCACGACAAGACCAAAACAGGTTATGAAATCCCCTTCAATCGTCACTTCTACCAATATGTGCCGCCGCGTTCACTGGAAGAGATCGATGCAGATCTAAATAAGGTGAGTGCGGAGATTATGCAGATGTTACAGGAAGTGCATGTATGACCTATCCGGCGCATTCAGAATATAAGGATAGTGGGATTGAGTGGGTTGACGAAATCCCCAAGCATTGGGACGTAAGACCATTCAAATTTATGGCGCGCATCAAGAATGGGAAGGATTATAAAGATGTTGAAGTGAGTGAGCCGGGATTTCCGGTTATAGGTTCTGGGGGGCAGTTTTCGTATGCTTCAACATATCTGTTTAAGGGCGAATCAGTTTTGCTTGGACGGAAAGGCACGATAGATAAGCCTTTATATATTAATGGGCCATTCTGGACTGTTGATACGATGTTCTATACGGCGATAAACAGAAATACTTTTCCAAAGTACCTTTACAATTGTGTTTTGACTATAAAGTTTGACTACTTTTCAACAAACACCGCTGTTCCCAGTATGACGCAAGAAGACTTGGGGAATATTGTTTTTCCGTATCCTGACATTGAAGAACAAACCCAAATCGCCACCTTCCTTGACCGCGAAACCCAAAAAATAGACCGCCTGATTGAAAAGCAGCAACAACTGATCAAACTGCTACAGGAAAAACGTCAGGCGGTGATCTCCCATGCCGTCACCAAAGGGCTAAACCCTGATGTTGAAATGAAAGAGAGTGGGGTTGAATGGTTGGGGGAGATTCCTGAGCATTGGGAAATGGTGCCATTGAAATACTTGTGTGACTTTAGTGGCGGAGGAACTCCTGCAAAAGATAATTTAAGTTATTGGGTTGGCGGTGATATACCGTGGGTATCACCCAAAGATATGAAATATTTCCGGATATCAGATACCCAAGATAAGCTTACAGAAAAAGCTGTTGACGAATCATCAACAAACTTTGTTGAACCTGGTGCATTGTTAATGGTTGTGCGGTCAGGAATTCTTCAAAGAACTATCCCTATAGCAATTAACACTGTGGAAGTAACCCTTAACCAAGACATGAAAGCATTGAAATTTAACAAAAGAATGAACGTTGAATATGCTGAAAATTACATTTTAGGAAATGTGCCCTCTTTGCTTCTGGAGTGGTCTAAGGAAGGTGCAACAGTTGAAAGCATTGAGCAGGAATATTTATCGGCAAGCCTATTTCCTGTGCCGCCACTTAAAGAACAGTTGGAAATCAATGACGAGCTATTAGAGAGAATGACTATTCTTCAAAAGTTGGTAGATAGAGTTGCTGATGGAGTGGCATTGCTAAAAGAACGCCGTGCCGCCCTAATATCCGCTGCCGTCACCGGCAAGATTGACGTAAGAAATATCGTCAATGGATAACACGCCGCAACATATCGTCATCTACAACACCGCTGATGGCAAAGCCAGCGTGAAACTTTATGCGCGGGACGGGATGGTGTGGATGAGCCAAAATGATCTCTCCTCGTTCCCACGCGAGAGCATGGGAACCAGAAAGCAGGGTAAAGTAACCGCATGACCCGCGTAACCCTTAATCCTGAACTGCTGCACTGGGCGCTTGCGCGTGCGGATTTAAGCCCCGATACACTGATAAAAGCCTTCCCCAAAATCCATGATTGGCTGACAGGCGAAATTCAGCCCACCCTGAAACAACTGGAAAACTTCGCCAACAAAACCCATACGGCGATTGGTTATCTTTTTCTGCCTGAGCCGCCGGTCGAAACCCTGCCTGTGCCGGATTTTCGCACCATGGCCAATAGCCGTATTCATCGCCCCAGCCCGGACTTGCTGGATACCCTTTATGTCTGTCAGCAGCGGCAGGTGTGGTATCGGGATTATTTGCGCCTGCACGGTGAAAATGCCCCTGCCTTTGTGGGCTCTGTAACGATTAAAGATGATATCGTCAGCGTAGCGGCGCAGATGCGTGAAGTGCTTGACTTTGATCTGGAACAACGCCGTTCTATGCCCACATGGACAGAAGCCTTACGCCAGTTTATTGCTCGTGTGGAAGATGCCGGTGTGCTGGTGATGGTCAGCGGTGTTGTCGGCAGTAATACTCACCGCAAATTAGACCCAGAAGAGTTTCGCGGTTTCGCTCTGGTGGATGATCTGGCGCAACTGATTTTTATCAATGGCAGTGATAGCAAAGCAGCGCAGATGTTTACCCTGGCCCATGAGCTGGCGCATATCTGGCTGGGTGAAAGTGGCGTTTCCGATGCGCAGGCCGTG
The DNA here is from genome assembly GCA_964539595.1 of uncultured Thiohalophilus sp. Taxonomy (GTDB): domain Bacteria; phylum Pseudomonadota; class Gammaproteobacteria; order UBA6429; family Thiohalophilaceae; genus JAADGZ01. The sequence goes on from CAZIJT010000089.1 coordinate 4,897, forward strand.
ATATTACCAGACGAGCAAATAGAGCATTGGTGCAATGCCGTAGCCGCTGAGCTGCTGGTACCACTGGAAACCGTCAGCCGCTTATACAACCCCAATGCCGAATTGCCGGATGAAATACAAAGGCTGGCGCGTCAATTCAAAGTGAGCACGCTGGTGATACTGCGTCGCTTTGCTGATATGGGATTAATGGGTAAGGATGCCTTCTGGGATTATTACCATGAAGAGCTGGCAAGGCTGCGCAAGTTGGACAAGCGCGGCAGTGGCGGTGGTGATTTCTACAATAATCTGGGTGCCCGTGTCAGCAAGCGTTTTGCCCGGGCCATCGTCAGCAGCACCTTGGAAGGCCAGACCTTGTTTCAAGATGCGTTTCGCATGTTGAATATTCGCAAGTCCGATACCTTTTACAAGGAAGCGGAAAGGTTGGGGTTGCGCTAATGAGTTATCTGCTGGATGCCAATGTGTTTATTCAGGCCAAGAACCTGCACTATGGTCTGGATTTTTGCCCCGCATTTTGGCAATGGCTGGTTGAACAAAACCGGGTGGGCAGGGTATTCAGCATTGAAAAGGTCGGTGATGAAATTCAAGCGGGCGATGATGATCTGTCCGATTGGGCAAAAGACCGTGACCCTGATTTTTTTCTTAATCCTGATGCGGCGGTATTACAAAGTTTGGGGAATGTGAGTCAATGGGCAACCAATAATGGTTATGAAGCAACCGCCATTACCACCTTTTTTCAGGTCGCCGACTATTATCTGGTTGCTCATGCGCTGGCGAACGGCTACACCGTAGTAACCCATGAAATACCCTCTAATTCAGTCAAAAAAATCAAGATACCCAATGCTTGTGTAGGAACAGGGGTTAAGTTTATGTCGCCCTATGAAATGCTGCGCCATGAACAGGCACGTTTTGTTTTGGGGCAAGTTCATGAGTATTGAAAAATGATTAACCACCGCGAAGCACCTAAAATGACCACGGGTCGGGCAGTATTGATCCCCCGTTCCCACGCAGGCGCATGGGAACCAGAAAAAGCACAGCTAGCGATTAGTCCAATATGAGCCAAGCTTACCAACCCCCCTTTACCCTCACCCACGGCCTCACTAAACAGGTTGCTGAGATCGCCGAACTGATTGGCCAGTGGAAAGCGGCAAGCCAAAACAGTCTGGTGCCAAAACTGCGGCGTAGCAATCGTATTAAAACCATTCAGGCTTCGCTGGCAGTGGAACAAAATACCTTAAACATCGAACAGGTAACGGCGGTGATTGAAGGTAAAACTGTCCTCGGTCAACCACGGGAAATTCAGGAAGTAAAAAATGCTTTTTCCGCTTACGAAGCCATGGCTGATTGGCTGCCAGACCAACTCGAACACTTGCTGATAGCGCATGGTATTTTAATGCAAAGCCTGATGAATGATGCCGGTTTGTTACGCTGTGGCGGCACGGGTATTTACCAGGGCAAACAACTGATTCACATGGCACCCCCTGCTAAGCAGTTGCCACGTTTGATGGAAAACTTATTGAATTGGCTGGCCAATACCGAAGCCCATCCCCTCATCGCTTCGGCCGCTTTTCATTACGAATTCGAATTTATCCACCCTTTTAGTGATGGCAATGGCCGCATGGGGCGTTTGTGGCAAACCCTGATATTGAGCCAATGGCAACCGGTACTGGCTTATTTGCCGGTTGAAACCGTGATTAAACAGCAACAAAACGAATATTATCGTTTGCTGGGTGAAGCCGACAAACAAGCGGATTGCACTGATTTTATTGGTTTTTTGTTAAAAGCCATGCAAAGCAGCTTGCAGGATGCCGTTAATGCACAAATAGAAATGCGGGTAGAAACGCGGGTAGAAACGCGGGTAGAAACTCCCGCAGCAATGATTGAATTATTACAACAAAGACCTGAGCTAACACTTGCCGAGCTTGCCAATATTATTGGCCGCTCCACCAGCACCGTAGAACGGGCGGCGGCGAAACTCAAACAACAAGGCAAACTTGTGTATATCGGCCCTAAAAAAGGTGGATACTGGAAAGTCTTTTTATGACCAAAATAAATATACCAGCAACGACTGAACAAGACTTTGAAGTGGCCATAGAAGCCTGGCTGGTGGATCACGCCGGTTATGAAAAGGCCGACAGCAGCCAGTTTGATGCCGCTCTGGCGCTGGACGTTGAAACCCTGTTGGCTTTTATCAAACAGACCCAGCCCGAGACGTGGGATAAGTTGTCTGCCAGCTATGGAGGCAATGTGGAAAAATCGGTGGTGCAACGGATCGCGACAGAATGTGACCGTCGCGGCCTGCTGGATGTGCTGCGCAACGGCGTGCGGGATCGGGGGCAGACCCTTCATTTGGCTTATTTCAAACCCGCCACCGGTTTGAACCCGGACACCGAAAAACGCTACCAGCAGAACCGTCTGACGGTGATGCGGCAGGTTTACTACGACCTGGAGAGTAAAAAGTCCATCGACATGCTGCTCTCCCTGAATGGTCTGCCCATTGCTACGGTGGAGCTGAAAAACGCTTTCACCGGCCAGCGGTCGATCAATGCCATCCGCCAATATCTGAAAGATCGCGTGCCTAGCAATAAAACCCCGCTGATTCAATTCAAAAAACGGGCGCTGGTGCATTTTGCCGTAGATACGGATGAGGCTTATATGGCCACCAAACTGGCAGGCAAAGGCACCTTTTTTCTGCCATTGAACACTGGCAATCATGGGGGCAAGGGTAATCCTGACCAGCACGATTATGCAACGGGTTACAAAACGGGGTATTTGTGGGAACAGGTCTGGCAGCGCGATAGCTGGCTGGATATTATTCACCGCTTCATTCATGTGCAGGTGAGTGAGTCCCGCAACCGTGAAACCGGTAAAAAGAGCCGCAAGGAGACCTTGATATTTCCCCGTTATCACCAGCTTGATGCTACCCGCAAACTGTTGGCCAGTACCCGTGCGCAGGGCGTGGGTGAACACTATCTGATTCAGCACAGCGCCGGTTCGGGCAAGACCAATACCATTTCATGGACGGCCCACCAGCTTGCCAGCCTGCACGATGATGACAATCGGCCTATCTTCAATTCGGTGGTGGTGATCTCCGACCGACGCAATCTGGACAAGCAGTTACAGGACAACATCTATCAGTTTGAACACAAGCGGGGTGTGGTGGAGAAGATTGACGATGAAAAATCGTCTGCGGATCTGGCCAATGCCCTGAACAGCGGAGTGAAGGTCATCATCACTACTCTGCAAAAGTTTTCCTTCATTCTGGACAAGGTAAACGACTTTGGCGGCAAGCGGTTTGCGGTGATCGTGGACGAAGCCCACAGTAGCCAGAGCGGGCGCAGTGCGGCCAATTTGCGTGTGGTACTGGGTAAGCACAGCGAAGAAGATGCCCTGAACGCGGCGGAAGGGGAAGACGAAAAACTACCTGAAGAACCCAGCAGTGAAGAGATTATTCTGGCCGAAATCAAAAAGCGCGGCAGGCAGGAGAACATCAGTTTTTATGCCTTCACCGCCACGCCCAAACATAAAACGCTGGAGATGTTTGGGGTGGAAGATAATGAAGGAATGCCACGACCATTCCACCTCTATTCCATGCGGCAGGCGATTGAAGAAGGTTTCATCCATGATGTGTTGAAGCATTACACGACCTACAAGACCTATTACGAACTTTCCAAGGCCATTGATGATGACCCGGAAGTGGACGAGAAAAAGGCCAAACGCGCTATCGCCCGGTTTATGTCGCTGCACCCGCACAATATTGCTCAGAAGACCGAGATCATGGTGGAACATTACCGGCGCTTCACCCGCAAGAAGATCGGTGGTCGTGCCAAGGCGATGCTGGTGACTCGTTCGCGCCTGCACGCGGTGCGCTACAAGCAGGCGTTTGACCAGTACATCAAGGAGAAGGGTTATGCCGACATCAACACACTGGTGGCCTTTTCGGGTGCGGTGGAAGACCCTGACCTGAATGACATCAGCTACACCGAGGCGGGCATGAATGGCTTCGGTGAAAAGGAGCTGCCGGATCGTTTTGCATCATCGGAATACCACACTCTGATTGTGGCGGAAAAATATCAGACCGGGTTTGATCAGCCGCTGCTGCACACTATGTTTGTGGATAAGCCGCTGAAAGATTTGAAGGCGGTGCAAACCTTGTCCCGCTTGAACCGCACCGCACCGGGCAAGGTGGATACTTTCGTGCTGGATTTCGCCAACGAGGTGGAAGAGATCAGGGAGAGCTTCGAACCCTATTTTGAAGCGTCTGAAATTGAAGAACCGACCGACCCGAATCAGCTTTATACCCTGGATACGAAGATTCAGCAGTTCGGTATCTTGCGCAGTGATGAGGTGGAGGCGTTTGCGAAAATTTATTACAAGCCACAAGCGAGGCAAACTCAGCGCGACCACGGCCAGTTGAACCGTTGGATAGATCCGGCAGTGGAACGCTACAAACAAGAGTTTCGGGATAACACCGCATCTGTGGGCGAAGAATGCTACACGGACGAAGGGGAAGATTTTAAAAGCAGCCTGCAAAGCTTTGTGCGCCTGTACAGTTTTTTGAGTCAGATTATCGATTGGCAGGATGTGCAGTTGGAAAAACACTATGCCTATGGGCGTTATCTATTAACCAAGCTGCCTTATCGTTCTAATGGCGGGGTGCTGGATTTGGATGATGATGTGGAATTGACTTCCTATCGTAACGATAAAACCTTTGAAGGTAACCTAGCGCTGGAGGTAGGGGAAACAAGGCCCGTTTATGGCGCAACCGAGTTGGGTACGGGTGGTGTGCCGGAGGAGAAACAATCACCACTGTCGGCCATTATTCAGATCATCAATGATCGTTTTGGCACTGATTTCACTGAAGAGGACAAGTTGCTGTTCGAGCAGATCAGCGGCGACATGGCGCAGGATGAAAAACTGGCAGAACAGGCTCGGGCAGGCTCCAAGGAAAAATTCAAGGTGGTGTTTGAACCCAAGGCTACGCAAGCCTTTGTTGCACGTATTGGGCGCAATGAAAAAATCGTCAATGATTTTATGTCCAACCCGGAGATGCGAAGTTTGATTGTGTCGGCCCTGTTGGATGATGTGTATGGGCGTGTGACGAAAGACGAGCCAGTATCGCCAAAATAAGGCACTGTCGTTACCATTCATATTGATCGTAAGAGCCCTCTACTACTTACTGTGGCAAGATAAAAGCGGTCAGGCTGACTGTCTCCAGTTTCAGTTAATTATTCCTGGCCGGGCTTGCATCAATTTGCGCTCAATTAGACTACGTCAGCTCGGGGTTTACCGCTATAGTTCAAGTATGGGCAGGCATTTTCAATGCTGTGACCGGCCCAATGAAATTTCCAACGATGTGTCGCTGGTGGTCGGCTATGAAAATCATCTTTTTTGGCAGAAAACCTTACGAGCAACAGTTTTTTGACGAGGCCAATGAGAAATTTGGTTTTGAGCTGGTTTATTTTGCGCACCATCTGTCTCGACACACGGAGCTGAAATCATTATCGG
>CAZIJT010000090.1:0-10397 GCA_964539595.1 uncultured Thiohalophilus sp.
ATCAGTATTTTCACCATCGGCGTGATGCCGTACTGGAAATAGAATTTACGCAGATAGCGCAGCACTACCCAGTGCGCATCGGTTAGTTCGATACCTTCTTTTTTAGCCAGATGTCCGGCCATGTCTTCGTTCCATTCCTCGGGATTGACCAGATTGCCAATGGGATAGACTTTGATTTGTTGACCCTTGAACTCAAAACTATCGTTGTAGTGTTGGACAACCGGTTTATTTTTAGTGGTTTTAACGTGGCTGCTCTGCTCCAGTTCCGAGTCGAGCATGGGAATTGGGATGCCGGCAATCTTACTGCCCTGGTACTGAACGCCACCGGGGAACAGGGCATTGAGTGCATCCTCTGTGGCGCATTCGGATCCCAGTTTTTTAGCGATTTCACGTTTTAGCAACTTCATAATCGGAGTAATGTTGTAAGCGAAATAATAATCGCGCATCAGGTTAACAATGTCCCAGTGAGACTCAGTGAGCTCCAGACCTTCCTCTTTGGCGATAGCGTTACCGATGTCGGGATTCCAGTCTGAAAGGTTGACCAGTCGGCCATCAAAGGTGAGATTGAAATCATTGCCATTTACGACGAGATTGCTCATGTGTTTATTCTCCAGTGTCGGTAGTCATTTTTGTTGTATTGAAAAATCGCATTTATCAAAGTGAAGCAGGATGCAGTCAGTCGATGAAAATATCGGCTGTCATTTCTACCGACTTTAGATATTTTTGTGTCAGTATTCACGCTATTGGTGGCGGCGGTTTTTCACTGGAGCAACTGTTCGCCCTGGGTGGGTTTTCGCCTTTCGCACATTGCTTTAAGCTATACGCATGACTTCCATTGCTTCTATACGATTGCTGTCTCGCCAGCTGGCCAACCAGATTGCTGCTGGTGAGGTGGTTGAGCGTCCGGCCTCGATTCTCAAAGAGTTACTGGAAAACAGTCTTGATGCTGACGCCCATACTATAGATATAGACGTGGAGCAGGGGGGAATCAAGCGTATTGTGATTCGGGATGACGGTTTCGGGATCGCCGCCGATGAACTGGCGTTGGCGGTTAGTCGCCATGCTACCAGCAAGATACATTCGCTACAGGATCTGCAAGCGATTGCCAGCATGGGCTTTCGTGGTGAGGCGCTGGCGAGCATTGCTTCAGTGTCTCATTTGCAGCTGACTTCTCGGCAAGCCGATAGCGAACAGGCCTGGCAGTTACAAATCAGCGATGCCGATCAGCGTCCGAGTGAGCCTGTTCCCGCTGCCCATCCTGTGGGTACCACGGTGGAGACCCGGGATCTTTTTTACAATATTCCCGCACGGCGTAAATTCCTGCGCAGCAAGCGCACCGAGTATCGCCATATCGAAGATGTTGTGCGGCGTGTGGCGCTCAGTCGTTTCGATGTGGTGCTTCGTTTTCGGCATAACCAACGTGAGGTGTTCCACCTTCCGCTGGCCGCCGACAGGGCGGCACAGGAGCGCCGTCTTGCTCGGCTTTGCGGCAAGGTGTTTGTACAGCAGGCGCAGCACATCGAAGCCGTTAGTAATGACTCACCTCGCCTGCAATTGAGTGGCTGGGCTTTGCCCCCGCAGGCCGCGCGTAGTCAGGCGGATCTACAGTACTTTTTTGTCAATGGTCGGATTATTCGAGATCGGCTGGTGAATCACGCCCTGCGTCAGGCCTATGCTGATCGCATTTATCCGGGGCGTCATCCGGGCTGGGTGCTGTACCTGCAACTGGATCCGCAACAGCTGGATGTCAACGTGCACCCAACCAAGCATGAAGTGCGTTTTCGTGAAGCGCGACAGGTGCATGATTTTCTTGCGCATAGCCTGAGTCAGCTTTTTGCGTCTGCCGAATTTTCTTCGACTCAGGAACAACCCCGCGCACCACTAGCCTGGGTGAACCCGGCAGAAGGTAATGCCTCGGTAGACGCACGTTCCCCGGCCTATGTGCGCAATCGGCAAAACCTGTCTGGCGCGGCCTTGCAGGAATCGGTAGTGGGCTACGAGCGTCTGCGTAGTCTTGCCGCCGAACCGAGGTCTGTTTCTAGCTCCGGGGAGTTGAAGCGGTTGGCCATGATCGACGATTACCTGCTGGCGCAGGCTGAGCAAAGTTTGATCCTGATTAATTTTCCCGTGGCTCGACGCTGGCGTTTAACTCAACAGTTGCAAGGCTATCTGGATGAAGGGGCCGTGAGCCAGCCACTGTTATTTCCCTTGCAGTTTGAACTGGATCAAGTCCAGATGCAGGGCTTGCAGCAGCAGGCAGACGTGCTGGCTGGGTTAGGTTTTGAGTGGGCGCAGCCCACGTCGGAGAGCCTGCAATTGCGTGGCGCACCGGCGGCGCTCAGGCAGCTAGATTTTCAGCAACTCCTGCCTGCGCTGTTGCTAGCCCTGGCGGACAAACGGGTTGATCCGTTGACCGAATGTGCCTCTCAGGCGGTGGCGTTGATGCCCACGGTTAGTGAGCTTGAAGCTGATCAGCTGTTGGCGGCATTATGGGCTCAACGAGATGAACTGGCAGCCGGTATCTGGCGAGAGCTGGATGCTGATGAACTGAGCAAACTGATTGATGATGGATGACGTGAAACCAATTTCGCAGAATTCGATGCCGGTGGTGGTACTGATGGGACCGACCGCTTCGGGTAAGACCGATCTGGCTATTGAATTACGGCAGCAGCTGCCGCTGGATATTATCAGCGTCGATTCGGTGATGGTTTATCGAGGTATGGATATCGGTTCGGCCAAGCCGGATGCTGAAACTCTGGCGCGTGCGCCGCACCGTCTGATCGACATCCGCGATCCGGCTGAGTCCTACTCAGCGGCGGAGTTTTGTACGGATGCCTTGCGTGAGATTGAGGCCATCCATGCTGCTGGGCGTATTCCGTTGCTCACTGGCGGCACCATGCTTTACTACCGTGCCTTATTTTATGGCCTGTCCGAATTGCCCTCGGCCAATGCTGAGTTGCGCAAAAAGCTGGAAACCGAGGCCGCGCAGATCGGCTGGGCAGGCATGCACCAGCGACTGGCTGAGATTGATCCGCTTGCTGCTGAGCGGATTCATCCCAATGATCCCCAGCGTATTCAACGTGCGCTGGAAGTTTATGAGCTAACCGGTCAGCCCCTGTCAACGCTACAGCAGCAGGATAAAACCAGGTTGGCACTGCCATACCCGCTGATTAAACTGGCAGTAGCACCAGAGGATCGCGGTGTATTGCACCAGCGCATCGAGCAACGTTTTAGGCAGATGATGGAGCAGGGGCTGGTAGCGGAAGTGGAGATGCTAATGGCTCGGGGTGATCTGGATCCTTCGATGCCATCCCTTCGTGCCGTGGGTTATCGGCAGGTGTGGGAACTTTTATCAGGCAGAATGGACTATACTGAGACGGTTGAAAAAGGCATTATTGCTACTCGGCAACTGGCCAAGCGCCAGTTTACCTGGATGCGTTCTGAAACGGATTTGCGCTGTTTCGAAAGTACGCATTCTGATCTCGGTCATGAAGTGCTGGATTACCTGCAAGCTAGATTAGGTAAACAGGCCTGATGTGATAAGCTGCCGTTAGCAAGAATGTTTAGAATAGTATGAAATAACAATATATTAACCAAGGTTTTGATTCGCAGCCTGCGATATAAACCCGACACTATAATAACTTTGCGGAGATAATAATTATGAGCAAAGGGCAAACCCTTCAAGATCCATTTTTAAATGCGCTGAGAAAAGAGCGTATTCCCGTTTCCATCTTTTTAGTAAACGGCATCAAACTGCACGGACAGATTGAATCATTCGATCAGTTCGTGGTTCTTCTGAAAAACACGGTTAGTCAGATGGTTTACAAGCACGCCATTTCAACAGTGGTGCCAGCACGTAACGTTAAACTGTCAGCAGAGGCCACCGGTCAAACGAGTCACGAAAGCGGTGATAAAGGTAATACCTGAGGACGTGCTGATTAATTCCGCCGTTCGTGGTGAGCCTGTCGAACCATGAACGGGAACCCTCATAAAATCATTATGTTACGTATTGAAGCCTTCGACAAGCTCAGGGCGAACGGAATTAATCAGAGTTTCCCTGGATTTAATGCCTTCTTTGCCCGATCGGAGATGATGCAGCTTGTTTGAACGCCCACAAAAGGGTGAACGGGCGGTGCTCGTTCATCTCGATCTGTATGCTGATCTGAATCGTGAAGATCTGCGTGAATTCCGTGAACTGGTGACTTCGGCTGGCGCTAAGACGATAGCCACGATTACCGGTTCGCGCACGGCTCCCCATTCCCGTTATTTTGTTGGCACCGGCAAGGCCGAAGAAGTGCGTGAGTGTGTGGAACGCGAGGAGGCTGATGTGGTGTTGTTTAATCACTCTCTTAGCCCGGTACAGGAACGCAATCTGGAACAGTTGTTTAAATGTCGGGTGCTGGATCGCACCGGTCTGATTCTGGATATTTTTGCCCAGCGGGCGCGCACTCACGAAGGTAAATTGCAGGTGGAGCTGGCGCAGTTGCAGCACCTGTCTACCCGACTGGTGCGTGGCTGGACGCATCTGGAACGCCAAAAAGGCGGTATCGGTCTGCGCGGCCCGGGTGAAACCCAGCTGGAAACAGATCGACGTCTGCTTGGTGATCGGATTCGCACCCTTAACAAACGATTAGTTAAAGTGCGGCGGCAACGGGAGCAGGGACGCCGTGCGCGTAAACGCGCGGAGCTGGCGACAGTATCGCTGGTCGGCTATACCAATGCCGGGAAATCTACCCTGTTCAATGCGCTGACCAACGCGGACGTGATGGTGGCCAATCAATTATTCGCGACGCTTGATCCGACCCTGCGGCGGCTGGAACTGGCGGGGGGGCAGTCGGTAGTGCTAGCCGATACGGTGGGCTTCATTCGCCACCTGCCACATGATCTGGTGGAAGCTTTTCGCTCAACCCTGCAGGAAACCCGAGATGCGGATCTACTCCTGCATATCGTTGATGCCGCCAGCGAGGAGCGCAGCGAACAATTGCAACAGGTCAATCGGGTACTGGAAGAGATTGAGGCCGAGGACAGGCCGCAACTTCTGGTGTACAACAAAATCGATCAACTCAGCAATGTAGTGCCTCGGATTGAACGTGATGGTGAAGGCCGTCCGCTACGGGTCTGGATCTCGGCCTTGAACGGGCAGGGGCTAGATCTACTGCGCGAGGCCATCGTCGAAGCGCTGGATCGAGGACGGGTTATCCAGCATTTACAATTGTCTGCCGCCGAAGGCCGTTTGCGCGCGCAGTTGTATCAGCGTGGGCAAATCCTGCAGGAATCCGTAGATGAGCAGGGTAATTGGCTACTCAAGGTGGAGTTACCCGCTAGTGAATGGCAGATTCTGGACAGGCAGGAAGATCTCTCTGGACATATAATTGGCATCAAACAAAATCCCCGCCTTGCGGTTATCGGCGAAGCCCCATAGAATCCACTCCTTACGCGATAGATGCTGATTTGAGATCTGTCACCCCAATTTTTAACAACAGAATATCCACGGAGTCATAACATGGCCTGGAACGAACCCGGTGGTTCAGGAAATAATGGATCAGGCAACAAAGATCCCTGGGGGAACCGCGACAATCAGGGTCCCCCCGATCTCGATGAATTTATTAAGAAGCTGCAGGCCAAACTGGGCAGTCTATTTGGCGGCAAGGGTGGTTCCGGTGGCGGAAGCAGCTTAGGCGGCAATGCCGGTTCGATCAGCATGGGGCTGATTGCTGCGGTGCTGCTCGGTGTTTGGGCGCTATCCGGGATCTATATTGTTGATCAGGGTCGTCAGGGCGTGGTGTTGCAGTTTGGCGCGTTTAGTACCATTACCGATCCGGGACCGCACTGGTATCCGCGTTTCATTCAGACCGTTGAAGTTGTCGATGTGGAAGATATTCGCAGCGTTAATCTCGGCCATGTTTCTGATGAAGCGCTGATGCTGACTCAGGATGAGAACATTATCGATATCAAATTCACGGTGCAGTACAAGGTTAAGGACGCGAAAGATTTTCTCTTTAATGTGCGTGATCCTGATCTGACCCTGCGTCAGGCCACAGAAAGTGCGGTGCGTGAAATTGTTGGCAAGAACAAGCTCGACTTTGTTATCACCGAAGGCCGTGTGGCGGTAGCCGCTGGGGTCAGTGAACTGATTCAGAGAATTCTCGACAGCTATGTCACCGGCATTACCGTGGTCAATTTGAATATGCAGGATGCGCAGCCACCGGAGCAGGTGCAGCAGGCCTTTGATGACGCCATCAAGGCGCGCGAAGACAAGCAGCGTACCATTAATGAAGCCGAAGCTTATTCCAACGATGTTCTCCCGAGGGCTCGCGGTAAGGCCGCGCGCGTGGTGCAGGAAGCCAAGGCCTATCAGGAAGAAGTGGTTGCCCACGCCGAAGGTGAAACCGAGCGCTTTCTGAAAGTCTTACATGAATACAAGAAGGCACCGAAAGTAACCCGTGAGCGTCTCTATCTGGATGCGATGGAAGAAGTCCTGGCCGGTTCCAGCAAGGTTATGATCGATGTGAAAAACAGCAACAATTTGATGTATTTGCCGCTGGATAAAATCATCTCACGTCAGCCTGCTGTGGTTGAAAGTGATGTTAGCACTACGCCGTCAAGTACACGCCGACGCGTGCCCACTTCTTCGCGTGATAATCGATCCAGCGAACGGCTGCGCAGCCGGGAGGTACGCTAATGAACAGTTCTAAAATTGGCATTCTGGTTGTTCTGGGTATTGCCGCTATCTTGTTTATGTCGTCGGTATTTACCGTGGAAGAACGCGAATTGGCGATCAAGTTCAGACTGGGTGAAATTGTTGAGGCTGACTATGAACCGGGTTTGTATTTTCAGATGCCCTTCATCAATAACGTGAAGAAATTTGACAAGCGTATCCTGACGCTGGATGCGCGTCCCGCCAACTACCTGACCAAGGAAAAGAAAAACGTTAACGTCGATTTCTTTGTTAAATGGCGAATCAATGATGTCAGCACTTATTACACCTCAATGAGCGGTAATGAACGCAAGGCGATGGAACGCATTTACACCACCATTAACGAAAGTCTGCGTGGTGAGTTCAGTAACCGTAACATTCAGAGCGTGATTTCAGGTGAGCGCGCGATGATTATGAATACGGTGTCTACACAGGCTAATGAGCAATTGGGTAAATTCGGCATCAAGGTGGTGGATGTACGCGTTAAACGCATCGACTTTACCGCGACCATTAGTGAATCAGTGTACCAACGTATGGAAGCTGAACGTACTCGCGTGGCCAAGGATTTACGTTCTCGTGGTGCGGAAGCGGCGGAACGGATTCGAGCTGATGCAGATCGTCAACGCACCGTGACCCTGGCCAATGCCTACAAGGAAGCTCAGCAACTGCGCGGTGGTGGTGATGCGAAAGCCTCTGAAATTTACGCCAAAGCCTATAGCAAGGATCAGGAATTCTTTTCCTTCTATCGTAGCCTCAATGCTTATCGTGCATCGATGGGCAGAAGTGGCGATGTGATGGTATTAGAGCCGGATTCCGACTTCTTCCGTTACTTCAAGGATGCACGCGGTAAACGCTAGTCTTAAGCATGCTTGAATATATATTTGCCGGGGTTGCGCTGTTACTGGTGTTTGAAGGCTTGTTGCCTGCACTGAGTCCGCGCAATTACCGGCAAGCTATGCTGAACATGGGCAAGATGGATGATCGCACTTTACGTACCATTGGTTTGCTGAGCATGTCAGCCGGTGCGCTGCTACTGTATTTTTTAAAAAGCTGATTTAACGACTGATTATGAAAGACGAACGCTGGCTGTTGCCAGAAGGCATTGAAGAAGTTTTGCCGCGCGAAGCGCGAAGCCTGGAAGCATTGCGACGCAAGTTGCTGGATGTCTATGACTGCTGGGGCTATGAGTTGGTGATGCCGCCGTTCATTGAATACCTGGAATCGTTACTTACCGGCACCGGTAATGATCTTGATTTACAAACCTTCAAACTAACCGATCAACTCAGTGGCCGAATGATGGGTATTCGTGCCGATATGACCCCTCAGGTGTCGCGGATTGCTGCGCGTCATTTACAACAGGATGCGCCTTTACGTTTGTGCTACATGGGTAGCGTGATCAAAACCCGCCCCGATAGTTTTGCCAGTTCGCGCAGTCCATTACAATTAGGTGCTGAGTTATACGGTCACAGCGGCACGCAAAGTGATGTCGAAATACTGTGTTTGATGATCGAAACGCTACATCAGTCTGGTATTAACGAGCCGTATATTGATTTAGGCCATGTGGGTATTTATCGCGGGCTGGCCGAGCAGGCCGGACTTAGTTCAGCACAGGAGTCGGAATTATTCGATGCCCTGCAACGTAAAGCGCGAACAGAAATCGAAGCTTGTCTGGCTAACTGGAAACTGGATGACACGTTGGCGGCTATGTTGCTGGCACTGGTTGATCTGAATGGTGGCGACGAGGTGTTAGCCGAGGCCAGAACGCAATTAAAAGCGGCCGCTAAACCGGTGCAAACCGCGCTGGAAAATCTCATTGCGATTGCCGAGGATCTTCGTCAACGCCAGCCAGACTTAAACCTGCATTTTGATCTGGCTGAATTGCGTGGCTATCATTATCACACCGGGGTGGTTTTTGCCGCCTATGTGTCTGGTCGCGGGCTGGCGATTGCCCAGGGTGGACGCTATGACGACATCGGCGAAGTGTTTGGTTGCGCACGTCCGGCTACCGGTTTCAGTACGGATCTTAAAGTGTTGATTGAAAACATCGCAGAAAGGGACAATCCCTGCACCGCCATCTTTGCACCGGCTGACAGTTCTGCGGAACTGATGAAATTTATTACTGAGCTACGTGTACAGGGTGAGCGTGTGATTCAGGCTTTGCCGGGACAAAAGGGGAACGCGGTTGAGATGGGATGTGATCGTGAGATTGTGAATAAAGACGGAAACTGGCTAGTAGTGTAGGTACGGCTTCAGCCGTACCCGTACGCCTGAAGGCGTACCTACATAATAAATTATTTCAAATATAAAAACTGGATTGAATTATGGGTAAGAACGTCATTATTATCGGCACCCAATGGGGTGATGAAGGCAAGGGCAAGGTCGTGGACTTGCTGACAGATCGCGCCAGTGCGGTGGTACGTTTTCAGGGGGGGCACAATGCAGGTCATACATTAGTTATCGACGGCAAGAAAACCGTGTTGCATCTTATTCCCTCCGGCGTTTTACGTGAGAATGTTAAATGCCTGATTGGCAACGGTGTCGTGTTGTCCCCGGAAGCCCTGCTCAAAGAATTAAAAATGCTGGAAGATAATGACGTACCGGCACGCGAACGTTTACGCATCAGTGAAGCCTGTCCGTTGATTCTTTCCTATCACGTCGCGCTGGATCATGCGCGTGAAGTCGCACGCGGCAAGAAAGCCATTGGTACCACCGGTCGCGGTATTGGTCCTGCTTATGAAGATAAAGTTTCCCGTCGTGGTTTGCGTCTGGGTGATTTATTTCACCGTGAGCGCTTTGCTGCCAAGTTAGGTGAAGTGCTGGATTATCATAATTTTGCTTTGAAGAATTATTTCAAAGTCGACACCGTTGATTTTAATCAGGTGCTGGATGAGAACATGGCAATGGTCGATGACTTGCAACCCTTGATTGCTGACATTCCTGAGATGCTGCACCAGTATCGAAGCAATGGTGATAACGTGATGTTCGAAGGCGCACAGGGTGCGCTGTTGGATATCGATCATGGCACCTATCCTTATGTGACGTCCTCCAACACCACCGCCGGTGGTGCTGCGACGGGCAGTGGCATGGGTCCCGGTTATTTCGATTATATTCTCGGTATCACCAAGGCTTATACCACCCGCGTGGGTTCCGGGCCGTTCCCGACCGAGCTTTATGATGGTGAAGAACTGTTAGATGAAACCGGTCATCACCTGGCGGAGAAAGGCAATGAGTTCGGTTCGACCACCGGTCGTCCCCGTCGTTGTGGCTGGTTTGATGCGGTGGCTCTACGTCGGTCTGCACAGATTAATAGTGTTACCGGCATGTGCATCACCAAACTGGATGTAATGGATGGTCTGGATACCATTCGTATCTGCACCGGTTACAAAACAGCGGACGGCCTGCGTGAAACTCCGCCGGTCGGTGCTGAAGCCTTTGAAACCTGCAAACCGGTTTATGAAGACATGCCGGGCTGGTCTGAATCTACTGTTGGCATGAGAGACTATGATGCGCTACCTGCCAACGCGCGAGCTTATCTGAAACGTCTTGAAGAAGTCACTGGCGTACCGGTCGATATTATTTCTACTGGGCCTGATCGTAACGAGACGATTATTCTTAATCACCCGTTTGATTAAAATCGGGGCTTAGAGGTAACGGGCAACTTCGATCAGGTTCTGATCCGGATCGCGGATATAGACAGACT
>CAZIJT010000091.1:0-10388 GCA_964539595.1 uncultured Thiohalophilus sp.
GAATTACACCCAAAGAGATTAAAAGTTCCACAGGACATACCCTATTGAAACAGACACTACTGCTGCTAACGCTGGCACTATTTAACCTCTCGCTACAGGCTGCGGAGATACGTTATTACGATGTTGAAGTAATCATCTTTGAACATTTACAGAATGACAGCCGCAATGCCGAGCAATGGCCACTACAAATGGAACGAGAAGTTCCCGAGAAACTGGTAGAAATCGGCGGCGAATGGCCGGGGGGTCGGCCTGAAGAGTTTGATCCGAAGCTTAGTTTTAAGCCTCTGCCAAAAAACAAATGGCGCTTAATGGCGGAAGCTGAAAAAATTAACAAATCGAACTCCCGCCGCCTGCTGGCACATGTTGCCTGGGTGTTTCCGGGGCTGTCTCAGGAACAGGCAATCAGCGTTCACTTCAACCAGCCAGTGCCAACACTTGCAAATGCAGACGAAAGCACACCCGCAGTCGATACGCCCGTACTTGAGAGCGGGACGCTGGATGCCTTAATTCGCATTAGTCTGGCGCGTTATCTGCGGGTGGAAACCGACTTATTGTTTAGCCTCGATGAACCCGCCGCAGTGGAAAATAGTCTGCTAAACGAAAATGAATTGGAGAGTAACGCTGATGCCACCCTCACTCCCCGTTATTTTCATGTGCAACAACTTCGCCGTCGTATTCGAAGTACCGAGTTACATTATCTCGATCATCCGATACTGGGGATGTTAATTATGTTCACGCCACATAAAATCAAGGTAAAAACCTCAGCAAAAAAGAAATGAAGTCCCACCCGCTCTGATACGGGTTAGCAAATTATTTCAGAGTTTATTAGCTATCGATACCCAACATCGGATCAAGTTCATCCATGATGTCCAGTTCTGAGAGATCATCAAATCCACCTACGTGCTTATCGCCAATGTAAATTTGAGGCACAGTGTTGCGCCCGGTGCGTTTTATCATTTCTTTTAAGCTGGCCTTATCACCTTCGACATTTATTTTTCTAACTTTCACACCTTTTTTGGTGAGCAATTTCTCTGCCCGAGTGCAAAACGGACAGCTGGATGTGCAATACATTGTAACTTCTGGCATATCTTGGTACCTAAGTAAGTGGATTTTGAATTATGAAATAAGGTTTATTCCGTTTATATCATGCAGGGAAAAGTGCCCGTCCAGTGCCGTATTTATTTCATCTGCTATTGTCCTGATTAATGCATCTTCATCAGTTGCGCCAAAAT
The DNA here is from genome assembly GCA_964539595.1 of uncultured Thiohalophilus sp. Taxonomy (GTDB): domain Bacteria; phylum Pseudomonadota; class Gammaproteobacteria; order UBA6429; family Thiohalophilaceae; genus JAADGZ01. The sequence continues at coordinate 1,233 of CAZIJT010000091.1, forward strand.
TTAGTCTGGCACTGAGTGCAACGCGAAGGTGATCCGGGGTTAGATGAGCGGTAAGGCTATGAATGGCATTATTCTGATTTGGCCTAACATGCGGCAATATAAATATCTGTACATGGCTTGAGTCAATTTTCAGCTCATCGAACATGGGGCGAAGATATTTGTGTAATGATTGTTGAGCAAGACTTTCCAGCAACCAGGCTATGCTTTCTGCTGTGTTATATAAATCTGAATCGACAGCCTCCTTACCCTGAAAATAATCCAGCGCAGGATAATAACCGAGTTGTTGTTCGCGCGCATAGTGATCTATTTGACGCGCCAACTCCACACCAACAACATAAGGTGACGCCGCAATATGCTGCTCAATAATACTGTGCATTATTTTCAGATCGATACTTAAGCTAACTTTGTGGCCAACTGGAATACTCATCAGGGGATCGTCAGTATTTTTATTTGTTGCAAGATTGGCATAAACACAGGTTCAAGTTTTTTACGCATCAATGTGCCGATGGCATCGCTGCGAGAAAATATTGGATTAACCAGCTGCTCACTGATAGCAGAAAGCACCAACATTGCATACAGCATGTCGCCAGCTTCTGGCAAGGCTTCGATTACTGAGGCAAGTTCCGCATTCATTTTATTATCAACATGATGAGTCACCGTTTCCATTATAACTTGAATCTGATCTTCATTTTTCAATATACAATTACTGTCACTAAAATAATTATTTATGCTATTAAGCAAGGCAATAACCACATCCTGATTGCCGGGTTTTTTCATAACTGTATTTATAGTTGCCAGAAAAGACTGCCCGGGAGCATCAAGCAAACGTTGCAACTGGCGGGCAAATGGGTTGCCGTTGTTGCTGAGTATAGCTAGTTTTTCCTGGTAATTATTTAGCGCCGGATGTGCGGGTTTTTGTAATGGCAAATTATCAGGAATAACAAACAGAAAACCAAGCAAAAAAGCATTTTTACGCTGGCCCCTGCCCCACAGATTTTCACGCGTATCAGCTGAAACAAGTTCACCCTGCAAGACCAGCCGAACAGAACTAATAATATCTTTGGCTTCCTCTTCAAAAGGCAGAAATTCAATTAGAAATTCAGCTAACTCCGAGCCCATATTCCCTGCTACCACGGCTTGTTTTTGCAGCATACAGCGCGCATTAGCGGCTGTTGGCATCGCCCACCAGGCGCGGCGCGCCAGTTCATCAGTTAAACCGCTGGCATGCACTACCGCAATCACCGCTTCTGGCTCACCCAGTTGTAGCAGGCGTCCCAGGCTTTCATCTCGAGCCTGCCCCATGCGTGTCCAGCGGCGCAAAAATACCGGGTAGCCGCCCGGTGAGCCCAGCACTTTGCTTGAAATTAATTCTTTGACTATTTTTAGATAGCGATCATCCCGGCAGGTCGGGTTGAGCTGTATTTTCGCCTCACCTTTTTCTGACAGGCCATAGACGATCATTTTTGATTCATCGATCCGCAGAGCCTGCAAATCCTGATTTAACAGGACATTAAGGCGTAGGCTGTCTTCACTTGATAATTGCATAAATATTTTAGTTCAACTGCAACCGTTGTCCCCAAGGAACCGGGCTTTTACCTTTGACCAGCCATAATACTGGATAGTACGGCATTTGTTCAGGAAACTGGCCATCAGCATCGGTAAAATAAACCAGTAGATCGGGTTGGCCATCCTGCAATTCGACCCAGTCAAACACCGGTGTGAAGCGTGTGCCGCCTCCCCCCATAATTTTTCGTGGTAAAATAAATTCATCCCAGGATTCAAATACCCAGGGACAGTCTGAAGCAAGTTCCGCATCGCAAACCAATAAAGTAATACGTGCGCGGATTAAACTTTTAATCGCATCAATCTCAGAAACAAACTCTTCAATTTCTGATTCGCTGATTGAGCCGCTGGTATCCACGGCAACATAAATATTAATCTGGGCGCTACGCAAGCTGGGATAAATAGCCGGATCACCGCGCCGGGATGAGGGTCGCGTATAACTGTAATCATCGCGCGCGGTCTGGGTCATAAAATGTGCAAGCAGGTTGCGCCAGGGTAATTCTGGCTGTAGCAGGAAATCCACTAAACGTGCCATGTCATCACCGAGCTTGCCCGCCTGCATAGCCTGTTGTGCTGCACCGGCCATGCGTTGTTTCCATTGCACGTTGAGCGTTTCTTTTTCCTGCATGGATAACGGCGGTGGTTGCGACGTGCCCTGCGCCTCTGGGTTTACCTCGGTCTTTCCACCACCTTTGGTCGATGATTCATCTGCCTCTGACTGTCGGCCTTTAGACTGTTCATTTTTTTCCTTGCCGTCTTTCTGGCCTTCATCATCTTCAGGCGTATCGTCTGGCGTTGGGCTATCGCTTTGACCCTGATCGTTATTGCCGGTATCAGACTCATCATCGTAAAGATGATCATCCATCGGTTTGTTATTGTCGAATTCATCAATTAAAGGATAGATTTCCTCAGCGGTCATGCCTTCATAATTTTGTAGCACCATGGTGTTGGGAGGCGGCTTCAGACCATCGTTGATCAACAAGGGATTGATCGCGTAGTCACAGGCCAGATCCCAGCGCATTTTGATGCGATGGCCACGGCGGGCAAAATGCGACAGTGCGCAATGCAAAGCTTCATGCGCGAGAACAAACTGAGTTTGCTCAGCGCTTAACTGATCGATATATTCAGGATTATAAAAAATTTTGCGTGCGTCAGTCGCGGTAGTCCGACACCAGCTGGGATCACCCTCCATCAATGGCAGGCGTAAAACCAGTGCGCCTAAAAAAGGCTTGTCGATGATCAGCCGGGTACGTGCAGCAGAGAGTTTGGTTTCGATGTCGTTCATATTTTTTTCAATGCAAAGGCGCTAAGACGCGAAGAGCGCAAAGATTTTTATGTGGTATAACTACTTTTTTTCATCTTTGCGTCTCTCGCGTCTTAGCGCCTTTGCATTTAATTTTTATCGTCTAACTGTACAACATCACATCAGCCACGGCATTTGACCACTGGGCAAATTGAGGCAGTTCAAAAAGATCCTGTCCAATCGCCCGATGCATATCTGAAACTAACATCACGCCCATTTCTTTTTGTGGAAAGACGCTGGCGTAATCAAGAATATTACCCTGCACCTTGCTGGATTCATTGGTTCCCTTGCTACGAATAGCATGCCCCACCAGTGCGGCAGCAACCGCATATTGCAGATCAATTTCTTTCGGTGCAGGTAGTTTTTCGCCGTTGATGATGGCGTTGATATCGGGTAATTGATCGAGGTTGCGAATAAAGGCATCCAGTTCGATACCGGCAGCGGGACCGACACAGGCCTGTAACGAGCCGAGCCGAAGTTCATTATGGAACTCAAATTTTTTCAATGCTCGATGAGCAAATTCCCAGGATCGTGGTGAAGGAAAGGCCACGGGATTATGACTGGGATCAAACTCAAACAACATTTCCGGGCGAAAGCGCAAAAAAGCAATAATGCGATCATCAATAGTATTCTGATAAGCCCAGGCCACCCAGTCATCGAGATTCAACTCAAATTCAAAATGGGAAAATCGATTCGCCAGTGGCGCGGGCATGCTGTAGGTAACGCCGCGATCACCCTGGCGATTACCCGCCGCGATAATTGCCCAGCCATCTGGCACTTCGTAATCACCCAGACGCCGATCCAGAATTAGCTGATAAGCCGCAGCAGACACGCTCGGGGGAGCAGAGGTAATTTCATCCAGGAACAGAATGCCTTCACTGCCATGGCGCTCAGCATCCGGCAACATACCGGGAACCGCCCATTCCACTTTATCGCCATCACGAAAGGGAATACCACGCAAATCGCTGGGTTCCATTTGAGAGAGGCGAATATCAAGCAAGGGCACATCATGTTTTTGTGCTATCTGGGCGACAATCTGTGACTTGCCGATACCCGGCGCACCCCAGATCATCACCGGGGTGTGATGACCTTCACGGGTACTGGTAAATTCAATTTCAATAACGCTATTAAGGTGAGCTGGACGCATAAGCTGTTTGTTTTAATTTGATAAATTTAATGAGGGTAAGATTACCGTTAAAATCCCGCTTTGGCATACCATTGTTTGGCTTTTTCCTGATCTTTTTCAACCCCATTGCCCTGCTCGTACATCATTGCCAGCGTGGTCTGGGAGCCGGCGAGTCCCTGCTCTGCTGCTAAGGTGAACCATTTGACCGCAGCAACAGGATCTTTCTCTGTACACTCACCTTCCATATACATGAAACCCAGCCCATGTTGCGCCAGCGCATGCGTTTGCTCAGCGGCTGCCAGCATCCATTTCATGGCTTCTACATCATTTTGTGCCACTCCAAGGCCATTCTGATACATGATGGCCAGTCGATGTTGCGCGTCCGCGTTGCCATCGTGCGCAAACGGCCCGAGTAACTGCGCGGCAAGGGCGAACTGTTTGGATTCAAATGCGGCCATTGCGCTATTGAATTCGACTTCTTTGTTAGCATCGAAGGATATTGTGTCTGACATGATTTTCTCCCGCCCACTGGCGATATTGCTGAGTTTTTAATGGCAATAGTATATCCTGATTTTATTATCCGACAAAGCAACTAAGGTATTGCTGATGAGGGATAGACACCGCTAATGGTCTCCCTCTATGGGGATATACAGGCTGTTCGGCCAGATCGCTATACTCCCCCTTGATAAAATTCGCCCAAAACAAACGGATACTTTGTAAATAGCGATACGCAGCCATGTGCTGGCTCGCTGGCGATCTAGACGGTTGCCACCGGTTCAGAGGGCAGAAAAAGGAGTTTGCGTGGAGGCATCAGCGAGTGCAGCCACCGACGCCAGAATGGCGGCATTGCAAGGAAAAGCGGGATTTGCACGCGATTGTCTGCTATATTCCGCATCAATTTGTCTTAATCGCCCTGGGCGCTGTAAGACGCTGGCGGAGTTTGCGAAGACTGTACGCGAGAAACGGGATTCCGGTGCGGCGTTGGTAAGGCTTGAAGCTGCCAAATGCTGAGACTAACCAGATTTTTATTGTTAATTAACTTTTAGCTGATACATGAGGAGATTCTAAATGAACCAGGCTTATTATGATGCAGTCGTGAAAATGGAAAAGATGGGCGTTAATGCCGAATACGTACAGGGTTGGCAGGGTGGTTTTTTACACAATCCAGAACGCGAAGAGCAGCGCGTTAACGAAGCCTATAGTGCAGGCTTCGAAGATGGTAAGAATGCGACTACTGACAACTTCGACAAATGGGCAAAATAACCCGCTGAGACTTCTCAGTTGGTTAGTAAAAAGCGGGCTTTATGCCCGCTTTTTTGTGTTCAAAATAAATTGTAGGTACGCCTTCAGTCGCACCTACAAGCTTGCGAATAGACTTTAAATAAGCTCTATACTTTACTGTTATTTAAATAAATTAGGTATGGCTCGCTTAATGTGCGAGAGAATTTCGGGTACTTCAATATCCATTACCTGTGAGCTAACCCACTTGCTGTGCCGTTCTCCCAGTACCTTGGTGATCTGCTCACCAAAAAAACGCTTCATGCCAAAACTGGGGCCATCCTCAGTGGAATAACTAAAATCGGCATAATCCGCCATGCGCCGATTCAGGGTATCGATGAAAGCCTGACGGTAATCACCTTTGCCAATCACATCGCGTAGATTGTCTTCGAGATGTTTAGCACATTTTGACGCTAATTCTGTGATGAAGCGAACACGCTCATTTTCATCAAATCGCTCAATAGTGATACGGTCGGTAAGATGAACCGAAAAGGCGAGAAATTCAGTAATCACGTCCAGACGCTGCTGCTGAGAGTCAGTTTGATAATCTTCATTTTCCAGACTCAGCACACCATTGGTCGCAATTCGCCAGAGAATAAAGGCAACGGCTCCAGCAATTTCTTCGACAGAATGGGTTTTATTCTTTTTGCTCCAACGGCTTTTGATTCGCAAAACGCTAATCCTCAATCATAGTAGTTAAAGTGTTACTTTATATATTCTTTATAAATTGTTGTTATATATAAAATATAGGCTAATTTTAATTCATGCACCTAAATTAATCACCCCACCGCAAGCGGACGGGGTATCCGCGTATGTAGGTTCGCCTTCTACCCTTCGGGCACCATGAGGCGAACATGTACGGCTGAAGCCGCACCTACAATAGAACTTCGCAGCAAGCTGCGGGGAATTAAACCCAAAGAGATTAAATTACTCGGCAACGTTGTGAATGAAAAAATCTATCTTTTTTGCATTGTTCTGTAGTATTTTGCTAGGTTAATAGGTGAAGAGTCTATTTTAACGCAACTGTAAAAAATATATGTATCCCGAATTAGCTAGTTTAACCCGTGCGGTACAGACGAACTGTCATATTTCAGATGCACAGTTCGCCGGTAACTACACCCTGTGCATTTATCTGCTTAAAATGCGTGAGCTATACCGATGGGAAACGCAGCAATCGTTCACGGCTCAACTGGATAAAGATGAAATAGGAAACTGGCTAAAGCAGCGTGAAGCTCAGTGGAATAAGCTGGAAAACTATGCCTTTGAACCACTGACAATTGATGGACAGGACTTTGCCCCCTTCGAAAGTGATCCTATTAATCAGCAGTTACAGGCTCATGGTTTAATCTACAGTGCTGGTCTGGGTCACGCGGCACAACCCCATTTTTTCCTCGCTGAGCGTTTACAAAAAATCGAACATCATAGCTACACCATTTTGATTTCAGGACGAGAATTCGCCCGCGACCTGGGGGCACCCCCCGCTATGTCACAGGGACGAACCATCTATATTCGACGAGAGTCTCTGCGGCGCATGCTCTGGGAAAAAATTGAAGAATGGCGCTGGAATCGCCCACACAATGCAATGGAACGGACTCTGGCAGAATACGACTTCAGCTCACAAAATAGTGAAGCCGCTCTGGAACAACTCACCGATACTGAGCTGGAATCAGCACGGGATCATGAAATCGGTGAAATCATGGCACGGGATCAACTGGGCAAGGATTGGGAAACATTATTAGTCAGCCTGCCACATTGTAAAGCAGAAATTATGCTACGCGCGGTGCGCGATCATCTGGCCGATGCGCTGTCTACCCTGCCTGCCCTGCTCCAGCGCCGACAAACAGCCTCAATTCATTTTTATTTTGCTAATCTCAATAGCATGCGCAAATATCTTTATCCCTCACTGATTAGAGCTTACGAAGGCTGGTGCGAAGGTGGAAAATTTGCACCTTTACAAAAACAGATAGTGACGAGTAAGGCACACTGGAGTGGCCTTTGTGAAGAGATTCTATCGCTCAGAAAAGACAATAACCGTAAACAATTGATTGAACAGCGGATCGAAAATAGCCGTCTATAACTAAACATGGCGAATAAATCAACAAAACAGAGAGTACTCAATATAAATTAGAGGCCAACTAAATTTCTCTACTATCTGGCCGATAAATAGTCTAAATTTGGCACGCTGAATTCAACTGCACTGACATCAGCCAGCCTTAGGTTGCAGGCAACCCGATTTCAATCAGGATTCATGTTGAAAAACAATAATGAATAACGTCATGGTCAGACCCCGGCTTAAACAGGCCGTTGTTGAGCAGCAGCTATCCTACCTGTCTTATATGGGCATTCCCGCCTATTTTTCAAACGTGGTGATCGCGCTTATTATCACCTACGTGTACTGGCAGCGTGAGCCACTGATTGTCGGCAGTCTGAGTCTTGTAGTGATGGTGGTATCAACCCTGCGTTACATTTTCTTTCGCATGTATACGCAGTCGTCATCAAAAAAACGAGATTTTGAACACTGGCTGCGCATGTACTCTCTGGGATCTGCGCTCAGTGGTTTGACCTGGGGGGTTGGGCTGGTGATGTTCGCCAACTACCTCGGGGGCATCGACTTCTTCATTATTTTAACCGTCACTATTATTGTTAGCGCGATTGGCTTTATTTCTCTATCCAGCGATCTGCGCGCGGTTTTTCTATTTTTTTACCCGCTGATGATCCCCATTACCTTTAGCTGTTTCCTGTATTACACCAGTCCATTGATGCTGGCGACAGGAATCATGTTAATCATTTATATGATTGTGGCCGGCTTTTTAACCACCATGCATTACCGGCGATTTGTTCTCGGTGTCATCTATCAACAACGCAACCTGTTACTAAAACAGCGCATCGAGCGTTCTAATGATGATCTGCAACAGGCCAATGAAAAGCTTGAGGCGTTGTCTGCAACCGATCCACTGACCGGGCTGGCAAATCGCCGACACTTTGATCACTTCCTTGATCAGGAGATGCAGCAGTCAAGACGTGAACACAGCCCATTGTCCATTATCATGATCGATATTGATTATTTCAAACCTTACAATGACAATTACGGGCACCTTGCCGGTGATGAAGCTTTAATTAAAGTGGCAAGAGCAATTTCAGAAGCGTTAACTCGGCCAATGGATCTAGCCTCACGCTATGGGGGAGAAGAATTTGTTGTTGTTCTGCCTGATACGAACTTGGAAGGTGCAATCAATATTGCAAAACGTGTACAACAGTTTATTCATGCACTGCACCTGCATCATGAATATTCACAGTTGCCCGATAAAGTTGTAACAATCAGTATGGGTATATCCGAAATAGATCTGGAAAAAGACTGCTCGGCAGAATCCTTTGTGCATAAGGCCGACATGGCACTTTATGTTGCCAAGGAAGCAGGACGTAACAGGTACAATACAGACGCCCCCCCCTAAATAAAGAAGCAGCCCTGGTTTTAGCGGGGCTGCTTTCTTACTCCTCTCCTGCGTGGGAATTCAGAAGATTGTTTGCTTCTGTGTACATTCCCCTGCACAGTCCGAAAAGATTTCCTAAAGCTAGATGGGAACGAGGGTGAATATCCTTGCGCTCCATTTAATTGCAGATAAATCCTGATATCCTGATATGCCCGCTGACTGAAATAACAAAAAGGCGGCCTAGTTCTTCAGTCTGAAGGCTATTGCAGAGAACCATTTCAACACCTGCCTGAACTACTGGATCTGCTGGATCTGCTGGATCTGCTGGATCTGCTGGATCTGCTGGATCTGCTGGATCCGATGAATCCGATGAATCCGATGAATCCGATGAATCCGATGAATCCGATGAATCCGATGAATCCGATGAAGAATCTGGATCAGGATGGCCATGACCA
>CAZIJT010000092.1:0-10388 GCA_964539595.1 uncultured Thiohalophilus sp.
TCACAGGTGGGCAGTGCCCACCCTACGTGTTGCAGAATGCGTCTTATTTTCCTGCGCGCACCAGACCACCGAGTCCAGCCTGCTCCAGTTGCTCGTGCAGGTAAGCGCGGATGCTATGCACGTCTTCCATTATCAGCACTACACTCAAAATTTCAGTGGCGCGTTCTCGACTCAGATTACGTATCACCCATTTAATCCGTGGCAGGCTGGCCACGCTCATACTCAGGCTTTCGATGCCCATGCCCACCAATAAAATAGCGGCAGCCGGATCACCGGCCATCTCGCCACAAACGCTGACCGGTTTGTCATACACGCGCGCACTTTCTACTACCTGCATCATCGCCCGAATCACTGCTGGGTGCAGGGAATCGTATAGTGCGGCAACACGAGCATTGTTACGATCAACCGCGAGCAAATACTGGGTGAGATCGTTGGTGCCGATAGAAAGATAGTCTACCCGCCGTGCCAGACTGCCCGCCTGATAAACCGCCGAGGGTACTTCGATCATCACACCTATGCGCGGCATTTCAATATTTTCACCGTCTTCCAGCAGCTCACCGTAAGCCTGATGGATCAGCCCTAGCGAATCCGTTAGTTCGGCCACATCACTGATCATCGGCAAAAGAATATTTAGATTATTCAGCCCCACACTGGCACGCAGCATGGCGCGGATCTGTACCAGAAAAATCTCTGGGTGATCCAGCGTAATACGAATGCCACGCCAGCCCAGAAAAGGATTCTCTTCTTCGATAGGAAAATAGGGCAGCGCCTTGTCGCCGCCCACGTCCAGAGTGCGTAGCACAACCGGATCGGGGGCAAATGATTCCAGCACCTGGCGATAAATATTGCGCTGTTCATCCTCACCCGGAAAACGCTGGCGAATCATAAACGGAAACTCGGTGCGATACAGGCCAATGCCTTCCGCACCGCTTTCCTGAGTCGGGGTCATATCGGCCAGCAGACCGGTGTTCACGTACAGATGAATCTTTTCCCCATCCAGGGTTTCCGCTGGGAGACCTTTAAGCCCCTGCAGTTCCTCGGAAAGTTCCTGCTCCTGATTAAGTAACTCTCGGTATTCCCTGCGCACCGTTTTAGACGGTGAAAGATAAACCCGACCACTATAACCATCAACGATGACTTCCCGGCCATCAATATGCCGCACCGGTAAATCTTCCGCCCCCATTACCGTTGGCAAACCCAGCGCCCGCGCTAAAATAGCGACGTGCGAGGTACGTGAGCCACGAACAGACACCACACCGATAATCCTGTCCATCGGCATGTCGGCCAGCATCGAGGGGGTAACTTCCTCGCTGACCAGAATGGTGTTTTCGCTAAAATCCGTATCTGCCGGTGCGTCCTGTTGTAAATGCATCAGAATACGCCGCCCGAGATCGCGCACATCGTCACCGCGTTCGCGCATATAGCTGTCTTCCATCTCCTGAAAAACCTGCTCATGCTCCTGAATAACTTTGCGCAATGCGCCCGCTGCCCAATTGCCTTTCTCAATCGCGCTACGAATGCCATCAGTAATAGAATCACTTTCCAGCATCAGCAAATAGGCATCAAACAGCGCGTGTTCCTGCGAGGGCAATTTGTCTTCAAGCCGCTGCGACATAATGCGCAGTTCCTGACGCACTGCGGCCAGTGCTTTCTCAAACTTTTCCAGTTCAGCTGCAATATCTGTGATCTGCCGATCCGGTACCGCAGCAATATCCGCCAGTGGGTAGACCACCCGCGCCACGCCCATCGCCACACCCGCCGCCCCCGGCAGTCCCGTTATCGAACGAGAATCGAGCGTCGCCGGTTCAGTTTCATTTTGGCCTGCAACATCATTACCGATTTCTACATGTGCAATGGCTCCGGCCAACTGCGCCGCCACCGTAATTAGAAATGTTTCGCTTTCCTCATTGAAACTTTGCGCATCACGATCCTGCACCACCAGCACGCCCACCACTTTACGATGATGAATGATCGGTACGCCGAGAAAGGCATGATAGGATTCTTCGCCGGTTTCGGGAAAATAATGATAGTTTCGATGGGCTAACGCGCTGCGAAGATTTATAGGTTCGGCGCGAGAAGCGACCAGACTGACCAGACCTTCACCTTCCTGCAGGCGTACCTTACCTACTGCTTTTTCCTGCAACCCATCCGTCGCCATCAAAATAAACGCATTGGAATTATCGCGCAAATACACTGAGCAGACGGCCACGTCCATAATCGCCTTAACGCTGTGAACGATAATCGACAGCGCATGATCAAGGTTACGCGCCTGATTAACTTCCTGTACGAGTCGTCTTAGGGTTTCAAGCATGAATATACTCTGGCAAATCGAGGCCTCAACGTTTTTTCACGTCAATACCTGTTTGTATCAGTGATGGGTAATAAACAGGGGCGAGCAATCAATCATGGGCATTAATTCTTCCAGTGCCCGTAGATAAACCGCACGCTTGAATTCAATAACTTCTTTAACCGTAACCTCCGGCGACACCCAACGCCAGTGGTCAAATTCTGGCTCAGCCGAACTATCCAGACACACCTGCCGCTCGCTGGCCGTGAGTTTAAGTAAAAACCAGATTTGTTTCTGGCCGACAAACCCATGCGTACGGTTGTGGCGGCGCATGTGCCGAGGCAATTGATAGCGTAGCCAGTCGCGGGTACTACCAACCAGCTCAACATCCTCTGCCTTCAAACCGACTTCTTCTTCCAGCTCTCGGTACAGCGCCTGCTCCGGCGATTCATTATGCTGGATGCCGCCCTGAGGAAATTGCCAGCCGTCATCACCAATCCGGCGCGCCCAGAGTAGTTGTCCATCGGGATTACAAATTATAATTCCAACGTTTGAGCGGTATCCTTCTGTATCAATCACTTGCACACGATCCTTTTACTAATGTCCAGATTGTTTCACACTGCTGCGAATGCGGCAAATACGGTTTCTCGATTTTGAAAACAGGCTGTATTTTCATTACTTTTTAAAAATTGTTAGTGGTTACTGACATTTACAGCAAGCAAAATTACGCTATCATGCCCGTCCTTGCTTAAGCATAGAGAGTAATTGTGGCGCTTGCGATATTTGACCTTGATAACACCCTCCTGAATGGCGACAGCGACTACCTTTGGGGGCGTTTTCTAAGCAACGAAGGTCTGGTCGATGCTGAGTCCTATGAGCTTGAAAACCAACGTTTTTATGATGAATACAAAGCGGGCACGCTGGATATTTTTGAATTTCTGGCTTTCAGCCTGAAACCTCTCAGCCAGCACAGCATGGAAGAATTAGCGGCGCTGCACGAAAAATTCATGGCCACGGTCATCTGCCCGCTGATCACGGACTCGGCTCGGAAACTGCTGGAACAACACCGACAAAATGGTGATTATCTGCTCATTATCACCGCCACCAATCATTTCATCACCGCCCCCATCGGCAAAGAACTGGGGGTAGACGCTATGATTGCCACTGATGCTGAAATCAAAAATAACCGCTATACCGGCAAGGTGGCCGGTATTCCCTGCTTCCGCGAAGGCAAGGTGACACGGCTACAGCAATGGCTAAAAGACAACGGCCAGAATCTGGCTGAAAGCTGGTTCTACAGCGATTCCCACAATGATCTGCCCCTGCTGGAACAGGTTAGCCACCCTGTCGCGGTGGATCCTGATGAAACTCTGGCCGACCATGCCGCCGCGCGGGGCTGGCCAATTCTTAGCCTTAAAGAGCGCAGCATCATCAGCCTCAGTCCCGCCTGAGCGGCATCAGCCCCGCCACCGCTACCTATGCCTTCACCCCGTTACTTTCTAGCCTTCCTGTTGATACTCGCGCTGGCCAGTCTGGCACTATCGCTGACTCAGGGTAGTGTTTCGATTCAGATTAGCGATCTGTGGGCGATGTTGCAGGCAACTCAGCCAGCACAGGATTTGACTCTGGAACGGCAGCTGATTCTGGAGCTACGCCTGCCTCGCAGTCTCGGTGCTTTTTTCACTGGCGCATTGCTGGCGCTGGCCGGTGTGCTGATGCAGGTGCTAGTACGCAACCCGCTAGCCGATCCCTATATTCTCGGCATCTCCGGCGGCGCGGCATTAGCCGCCCTGCTCGCCATGCTGGTGGGGCTGTCCGGCTTTCTGCTCGATGCCAGCGCCTTTGCCGGTGCGCTGCTGGCCGTGTTGCTGGTATTTGGGCTGGCACGACAAGGCGGCAAGAGTGGACGTGGTATGTGGACACCACTGCGCCTGCTGCTTACCGGGGTCGTTCTCGCCGCAGGCTGGGGAGCGCTGATCAGCTTCATCCTCGCCATCAGCCCCGAGCAACAACTGAAAAGCATGCTGTTCTGGCTGATGGGCGATCTGAGCTACAGCATCAACCCCTGGCCGCTGGGAATCGTCCTGCTGATTGGTCTGCTTGCCAGCCTGCCGCTGGCACGTAGTCTCAACGTCCTGATTCGCGGCGAACTGCTGGCCGCATCGCTCGGTGTGGATACCCGTAAAACCCAGTTTGGTCTGTTTATTCTGGCCTCCCTGTTAACCGCCAGCGCGGTTAGTCAGGCGGGTAGCATCGGCTTTGTCGGCCTGGTGATCCCACATCTGGTACGTCTGCTGGGTTACACCGATCACCGCACTCTGATCCCCGCCGCCGCACTCTGTGGCGGTATTCTGCTGGTAGTCGCCGACACCCTCGCACGCACGGTACTTGCTCCGCAACAACTCCCGGTCGGCATTATCACCGCCCTGCTCGGCATCCCGCTGTTCCTGTATCTACTGCAAAAAGGCCAGCGCAACACATGAGCAAGCCATCCCTGCTACGCTGCGAAAACCTGTCCATTGAAATCGGCCAGCGTTGCCTGATTGATGATCTGAATTTGAATATCGAGTACGGTCAGCGCTGGGCAATACTGGGCATGAACGGCGCGGGTAAAACCACTTTATTGCACACGCTCGCCGGTTTATTACCTGCGCATCAGGGAAAAATTTATCTCAACAATCACCCCTTGCAACAATTACCAAGGCGCGAGATTGCCCTGAAACTGGGCATGCTGTTTCAGGATCAGCATGAACTATTCCCCGGCACAGTCATGGAAACCGTACTCACCGGACGCCATCCCCACCTTAAAGCCTGGCAATGGGAATCTAGTGAAGATGAAGCTCACGCTCGTCGTCTGCTTGCCAGTGTTGATCTTGATGGCTACGAGCCACGACAGGTAACAACACTCTCCGGCGGTGAACGCCGCCGACTGGGCATTGCTACCGTGCTGTTACAGGAACCTGATCTGTTACTGCTGGATGAACCGGTTAACCATCTTGATCTGCACCATCAGCAAAAGATATTGCAACTATTGCAGGCATCAGTTCAGCATAAAAATAAATCCCTGCTAATGGTCATGCATGACATTAACCTCAGCGCGCATTACTGCGACCATGTATTACTCATTTTTAAAAATGGAAAAACCCGTCAGGGAAGCACAGCCGAGTTATTACAGGCAGATATTCTTGGCGAACTTTATCAACATAAAATTCGCCAGCTACAGCATGATGATAAAATATTTTTTATTAGTGATGCATAAGCTGCTCAACGCTATTCGCATCGAAGCCCAGTTAAGAGAGAGTGAAGAAGATAAAAAAGAAAATGAGGAAGAAAAGCAACACTATAAATTTTAGTAAACGAATAACACCTGTACGGCTGAAGCCGTACCTACAAGCCACCTGATTTAAGGAACGTGCCGCTGGTGGCTGGAAATCATCGCCCGGTTATCTTCCAGCCATGACATAACCTGCTGCCACTGCTGTCTATCCTGCTCGGCACGTTTGTCCCACAGTTCATGCACACCAATACCTCGTTCCGCCGCATGCACATAATGTTGGGTATCACGTAAGCTGGCTATAAACGGCAACTTCAAACTGGCAAGAAAACGTTCCAGTGACTGATATACCCGGGTGTTCTTGCGCGTGCGATTTGCCAGCACGCCGACCCGTACACCATGACTGCGAATTTTGCCTACCAGTAGCAGCTCTTTGATAAACGAGGTTGCCGCATGGATGTCTATCGGTGAAGGCAACACCGGAATCAGTAACACGTCAACCTGACAAATAAAATCAACCAACGTCTGGCCACTGACACCAGCAGGCGCGTCGATCACCACTCGTTCGGTGGTATGCGGTAAACGTAGTTGAAAGGCGCGGGTCTGGGCGGAACCGGTCTGACGGTTTGCCTGTACACCGAAAATTTTATTGTCATCCTGTGGCCGCAAACTCAACCAGCGCATACTGGAACCCTGCGGATCGTAATCCATCAGCGCCGTAGCAAACCCCTGCTGCGCATAGAGGCTGGCCAGATTGGTGGCCACCGTGGTCTTGCCGCAGCCGCCTTTTGAATTGAGGACAATAATTTTCTGCATGTGTGTGTTGGCTATTCAATCCAAGTTTAGTCTGCCCCCGGCCTTCGGCATAGGGACAAATCCAGCTAAAGCGCCTGATTTTCAACCAATTTATCGGCCTCAATCGCCATAATTCAAGCCTGAAATCTGCACCAGTCGATGATTTTAACCAATCGCGGCTTTCATTTCAGCGAAAATCTCCTTTCGCCCTCAGACTTGACAGAATTCTCAGCTGCGCCTATTGTGCCCCTGCTTTAGTTTCAGGTGCTTCAAAGTGAAGTGAAACGGGAAGCCGGTGCGTCATATCCACGCGATATCACAATTCCGGCGCTGCCCCCGCAACGGTAAGCAAGTCAGGATGATTCCTCAAGCCACTGTCCTTAACAGGCTGGGAAGGCGGATTCATCCGGGTCAAGAACACGACTCTACTTGTAAGCCCGGAGACCGGCCTGAAACCTTTTCACTGTGTCGCGGAGGGCGATCACGGGATGCAGTTTTCTGCGCCCCTCTTATTCCTCTGCACACTTGTTTTGCACTACGCGGGTGAGCGTTTTATTAAGAGGAACCATCATGAAAAACACCCTTTCGAGCACACGTCTAACGACGTCATTCCTAACTACTATTCTTGCAACAAGTCTTATCTCACAGCCACTACAGGCCGAAGAGCAGGACGCCATTATCGTCACGGCCACACGCACAGCTGAAACCGTTGATGAAACATTGGCCGCCGTCACTGTCATTAGTCGTAAAGAAATCGAACAAAGTCAGGCACAGAACGTAACTGATTTACTACGTCTACAATCCGGCATTGATATTTCTAACAATGGTGGCCCCGGTGCCAATACCAGCCTGTTCATGCGCGGGACTAATTCTAACCAGACGCTGGTGTTGATTGATGGCGTGCGTGCCAGTTCCGCCACTACCGGTGCCTTTGCCTGGCAGCATCTGAATACCAGCGACATCGAACGGATTGAAATCGTGCGCGGCCCGCGTGCTGCACAATACGGCTCCGATGCTATCGGCGGCGTGATTCAGATTTTTACCCGCAACAACAAAGCGGCGAGTTTGCGGGTCATGGGCGGCTCGTATAAAACCGGTTTGATCGAAGCCGGGATTGGCGGCGGTGATAAAATCAAATACAGCTTAAATGCAACCGGCCGCAGCTCAGAAGGCTTTTCACGCACCCGCGACACCAGCAGCTCCTACGATCCCGACAAGGACGGCTATCGGAATCAGAGCGTCAGCGGTAACGTTCTGTTTCCTGTTTCGGATAAAACCAGTTTAAAATTCAGCGGCTGGTACAGCAAAAGCAATGTGGAATACGATGCATTCGGTGGCGTCTATGGCATCAGCGATAACAGCAACAGTACGCTGGACGTACGTCTGAAAAATCAGACCACTGCCAGTTGGAGTCAGACCTTGAGTGCCGGTCTTGCCACTGACGACAGCAAAAGCACCAGCTCATCCATTTCCCAGATCAAAACTCAACGCGTAATGGCCGACTGGCAGCATGATCTGCTGCTGAATCCGGCTAATCTTTTGAGTCTGGGTCTGAGCACCTATACCGATAAAGCCGACAATGTTTCTGTCAGCGGTGGCAGCACCCGCTTTGATGAGTCCATTAACAACAAGGCCGTTTTTGCCATTTTACAAAGTAGTGTTAGCAATAATGATCTTTCACTCAGCGCCCGGCTTGATGATCATGAGCGCTATGGCAATAACAGCACCGGACAGATAGCCTGGGGACGCGATGTCAACAATAAACTGCGTTTACTGGCCTCCTATGGCAGTGCTTTTCGCGCGCCCACTATCAATGAGCTGTACTATCCCAATTACGGCAACACTACTCTAAACCCGGAAAAATCCACCACCGCAGAACTGGGCTTGCGCTATCAGCTAACTCCGCGTCAGCAACTGCGCGTTAATGCTTATCGCACCCGTATCACCGATATGATTCAGAGCGTGAATGTTGCTCTGTATACCTACGAAGCCACCAACATTGGCAAGGCAAACATCGACGGGCTGGAACTGGAACATGATCTGACTATGGCAGCATGGACGCTACTGAGCCGCGTTACGCTGCAAAAGGCTATTGATGACAGCGACAAGTCTGATCTGCTGCGTCGTCCCCGTCGCAAGTTGTCCATGCAACTGCGTCACCAGTTAAGTAAGAACAGTAGTCTCGGTGCAGAATGGTTGTATGCGTCTGAACGCAAAGACTACGGCAACGTTAGCCTGGATGCCTATAGTCTGGTTAACCTGACTGGCCGTTACCGGATGCTCAAAAGTACCTGGCTTGAAGCTCGACTGGAAAACCTGTTTGATGCAGACTACCAACTGGTCAATGGCTATAACACGCCGGGAATATCAATTTATGTTGGCATCAACTATGCGCCCGGAAAATAAAAATAGTTTTACCCGGCAATGAAAACAGACATCCACACGCCTTTATGGATGTGGCCAGCAGGCTACGCGGATATCAGGCTTACCCGATATCCGTTGAGCCTGCTGCTGGGGCTGTCGCTATTTGCTCACCTGTTACTACTGGCAAGCTGGCCATCATCAGAAGAGAAACAGGTCGAGCTAGCCTTACCGGTGGCTGATTTTGCAGTTCATCTGGCACAAGCTAAAAGCAGCGCAAAACCGGCAATAACAAACCACCCTACAACAAGCTACGGGGGGAACGTTGTAGGTTCGCCTTCAGGCGAGCAAGTACGGCTGAAGCCGCACCTACAGGTGATCGCCGCAAGCAATGGGGAATTAAAGCTTAAGAGGTTAACGCCCACAACGCCGACCGCATTCAAACCTGATCCGGCTCTAAAATCTGTCCCCACACCTGCCAGCACCCGCCCCGTTAAAACCCTTGCGCATAAACAAATGACTCCCCGTCAAACTTCGCTGACAACCTCGCATCCCCTCACGAATGAAGCTGTATCAGAAAGCAGTCACCCGCAAGTCATCAGCCGCCTGCGAGATAAACTTAAACAGTATTTTTATTACCCTCGACTGGCGCAGCGAAAAAACATTCAGGGTACGGTGGTGATCGGCTTTGCCATCAACTTGCGCGGAACGCTCACTAATATCCGGGTCGTCAAAAGTTCAGGCTTCGCCATTCTTGATATGGCAGCCGAAGATGCCCTGTTAAAATTGCACCATCTGGACGGCAATCAAAACTGGCAGGCCGACAATCGTGATCTTGAATTACCTGTTATTTATAAATTAACCGAGGGTTAAACTTATGGGGCATCGTTTATCAAAAATCTACACTCGTACCGGTGACAAAGGCACTACCGGACTCGGCGGCGGCACACGCGTCGACAAGGATCATGTCCGGGTCGAAGCCTATGGCACGGTTGATGAACTTAACAGCATCATCGGTATGATACTCGCGCAGACGCTGCCCGAAGACGTTAGAAACTGCTTCATGGACATTCAGAATGATTTGTTTGATCTGGGGGGTGAGTTCAGTTGCCCCGGTGGTAAGAACATGCCAGACAGCTATGTGCTGCGTCTGGAAAATACCCTCGATAGCTTCAATGAACAACTACCCTCGCTGAAAGAATTTATTTTACCCGCCGGTGGGCTGGCCTGTTCGAGCTGTCATCTCGCCCGCACTGTCTGCCGACGCGCTGAACGCCGCGCCATCAGTCTCGCCCGTGAAGAAGACATCAACCCGGTCGCCCTCGCCTATCTCAACCGCTTGTCTGATTTGCTGTTTGTCATTGCCCGCGTACTGGCGCGCGCAGAAAATGGCAAAGAAGTGTTGTGGCAACCCGGTAAAAACCGCGCATAAAAAAAGGGCGGGTAACAAGGTTTCCCTCGTTACCCGCCCCTTCTCAGACCTACCTGTTAAATAATAGGTACGATCATCAAGGCTACGATATTCATAATCTTGATCAGTGGGTTAATCGCCGGACCGGCAGTATCCTTGTAAGGATCACCAACGGTATCACCGGTTACCGCAGCTTTATGCGCATCGGAACCCTTGCCACCGAAATTACCATCTTCGATATATTTCTTGGCGTTATCCCA
>CAZIJT010000093.1:0-2243 GCA_964539595.1 uncultured Thiohalophilus sp.
AATGGCAATGTGTATTACAGCCTGATCGAAATGGCGATGGGAGCCGAGGTCAACGGCAATTTGGTACATAAGGCCGATAAGTCAGTGGTGTCACTGAATAGCGCCAGCCAGAAGCCGAGTGAAGCCAAGCAAAGTGAAGAAAAAACAGCCAACAAATCTTGACTAAATTACTAAGGCATAGCATAATCAACACTGACTTATTCCCTCTGTGGGTGTAAAATTGATCAAAATTTGTTCCTGGAGATGTACCCAATGACAGCAGTAACTGACAGCGAAAGCCCGGTTATTTTTACTGAAGCGGCAGCCAATAAGGTGAAAAACCTGATTGCCGAAGAAGGAAACGATAAGCTGATGCTACGCGTCTTTATTTCAGGCGGCGGTTGTTCGGGCTTCCAGTATGGTTTTAGTTTTGATGAAAATATTCAGGACGGTGACACCGAGGTGGAAAACTGTGGTGTGAAGTTGCTGATTGATCCCATGAGCTTCCAGTATCTGAGTGGCGCAGAAGTGGACTACAAGGAAAGTCTGGAAGGTTCACAGTTTGTTATCAACAATCCGAATGCGTCAACGACCTGCGGCTGCGGCTCTTCCTTTTCAGTATAATGTAACCTGTATTCAGTAGTTTGTTAAAAAGCGCGGTTTTCACCGCGTTTTTTTATGCCTGCTCATCTGACGGAATACGTCAGCTGTGAATTTTGCTATCCTTAACGCTGTCTTTGAGAACACGGAGTTTGCCATGAATGAATACCTGCCCGGCCTGGCCGGGGTGCCTGCAACCCAGTCAAATATTTCTGACATTGATGGCGAGAACGGCATACTTTTTTATCGTGGCTATCCGATTGAAGAACTCGCCGAGCATAGTAGTTTTGAAGAAACCTCGCGCCTGTTGCTCGATGGTCGCCTGCCAACGTCAGCGGAGCTGGCGGACTTCTCCACCCAGTTAAAAGATAATCGGCGGATCAAATTTCACACCCGCGGGATGATGAAAAACCTGCCCGCACACGGTCACCCGATGGAAATGTTGCAGACAGTGATGGCCAGTCTGGGTATGTTTTATCCGGGCAGTGACTGTCTCACGGGGGGGGATGCTTGCGAGGATCTGGACTATATCCATAACACCACGGTAAAAATTATGGCGCGTATGCCCTGCATCGTGACCATGTGGGAGCACATACGTAATGGTTATGATCCGATTGAACCGCGCAGGGATCTGAGCTATGCGGAGAATTTTCTCTATATGTTGACCGGCAAGGAACCTGAGCCACTGCTGGCCAAGATTATGGATGTGTGTCTGATCCTGCATGCTGAACATACCATTAACGCGTCGACTTTTGCGGTGCTGGTGAATGCGTCTACGCTGGCCAATCCTTACACGGTGATGGCGGCGGCGATTGGCGCGTTATCAGGGCCGTTGCATGGCGGTGCTAATCAGCGAGTGCTGGGCATGCTCGAAGAAATTGGTACACCGGACAAAGTAGAAGAATATGTGGATGCGAAGCTCGCCAATAAGGAAGTTATCTGGGGCATGGGGCATCGTGAATACAAGACCAAGGATCCGCGCGCGACGATTTTACAGGGCTTGATGGATAAATTCATGGCTGACCGCGGTGGTGATCTTAACCCGATGTTTGAAATTGCCAAGGCGGTAGAAGTGGTTTGTGAAGACAGGCTGGCGAAAAAAGGCGTGTATGCCAATGTCGATTTTTACTCGGGTCTGCTGTATTCGGAAATGGGCATTCCCGCCGATCAGTTCACTACGATTTTTGCGATTGCGCGTTCGGCGGGCTGGTTGGCTCACTGGCGTGAACAGTTATCGGACAATCGTATTTTCCGCCCCACCCAGGTTTATACTGGCGAACCGCAACGCGCCTATGTGCCAATAAACAAACGCTAGAAATAATGGCCTGGATTTATCTTATTTCAGCAGGCTTGTTTGAGATTGGCTGGCCGCTGGGTTTGAAAATGGCACAGTCTGCCGAGACCCGTACTTCGGGTATTTTGATCGCGGTGGGTTGTATGAGCCTCAGCGGCTTTCTACTGTGGCTGGCACAGCGTGATATTCCACTGGGCACGTCTTATGCGGTGTGGACGGGCATTGGTGCCGCAGGTACTTTTATCGTTGGCGTGATGTTCTTTGGCGATGCTAGCAGCCTTGGCCGTTATCTGGGAATTGCATTGATCATTGCCGGTGTGATTACCCTGAAGCTGGCACACTAAGCTAGATCCTGTTCTTATTTCTTATT
>CAZIJT010000093.1:2343-10312 GCA_964539595.1 uncultured Thiohalophilus sp.
TTCTTATTTCTTATTGGCTCCAGTGTGGGTGTTGTGGATATGTTTTTCTGCCACTTCAAAAATATTGGCGGTGTTACCGACGATCCGCGGATCGGGTTCACTTACCACGTCGCTATCTTTATTGTCATAGGGCAGGCTGTTGAGAATGTGTAGCATGGCATTGATGCGGGCGCGTTTTTTATCATCAGACTTGATCACCGTCCAGGGGGCGTCTTTGGTATCGGTGTAGAAAAACATGGATTCCTTGGCTTCCGTGTACTGATCCCATTTGTCCAGTGAGTCCATATCAATCGGACTCAATTTCCACTGTTTGAGAAGATCCTTACGGCGTTTTTGAAAACGCCGAAATTGTTCTTCACGACTCACCGAGAACCAGAGTTTGTACAGATGGATGCCGCTTCGAGTGAGCATGCGTTCGAGTTCCGGTGTCTGGCGCATAAACTCCAGATATTCCGCCGGGGTGCAGAAGTTCATCACCTTTTCGACCCCCGCGCGGTTGTACCAGGATCGATCAAACATCACGATCTCACCGGCAGTCGGCAGATTTTGAAGGTAACGCTGGTAATACCACTGACCCTTTTCCTGTTCATTGGGTTTTTCCAGCGCTACCACCCGTGCGCCGCGCGGATTCAGATGCTCCATAAAACGTTTAATGGTGCCGCCCTTGCCTGCGGCATCTCGTCCTTCAAACAGAATCATGATTTTCTGGCCTGTTTCTTTTACCCAGTTCTGCAATTTTAGTAGTTCGATTTGCAGCTCCTGCTTGCGCTTTTCGTACTCGGCAGCAGAAATGGGTTTCTCGTAGGGATAGGCGCTATGTTTGAAAATATCCTCACGCGATAGTTTGGCTTTGCTATCAGCACTATCCAGAGCATGATGCGGTGCAGCTGCCACTCGTAATTTTGCAGGCGGGGCGGAGGTTTTCTTTTCTTTTGTCATAGTATTTTTCGCTAAATAGG
Organism: uncultured Thiohalophilus sp.; assembly: GCA_964539595.1. Classification (GTDB taxonomy): domain Bacteria; phylum Pseudomonadota; class Gammaproteobacteria; order UBA6429; family Thiohalophilaceae; genus JAADGZ01. Next base: position 3,303 of record CAZIJT010000093.1, read on the forward strand.
TTTTTTGGTTTATTGCTTTTTTTCAGCAGAAAGATGAATCAGCAAGGGCATACTTTACTAGCGGCAACATTTTACTAATGCTTTAGCAAAGAACAGAATATTTTACCGTCTGCGTACGGGCACTCAGACGGGGTAAATGGCTCCTAGAATAACCGCGTGCTGCGCACCGGTGACGCTGGGCAAATTACCTGCTTTCCCTTCCAGTGTTTGTTTGGCCAGCCAGGCAAAGGCCATGGCTTCTACCCAGTCGGGATCGATGCCGACTGCTGCACTTGACTGAATCGTTTGCTCAGGCAAATGTGCGGCAAGGCGTTGCATTAGATAGGGGTTGTGTACGCCGCCGCCGCATACCAGTATTTGTTCGCTAGTCGAGGCATAGGTTGTTATTGCCCGAGCAACACTTACTGCTGTTAGCTCGGCCAGCGTTGCCTGTACATCGTCTGTTTTTAGCGCGGGAAAATCGGCCAGTGATTTTTCCAGCCAGGCCAGATTAAAGGTTTCCCGACCGCTGCTCTTGGGAGGGGGCTGGCCGAAATAAGGATCGCTGAGCAAAGCATCTAGTAAGGCCTGTTGGGGTGTGCCACTGGCTGCCCAGTCACCGTTTGTATCCATGGGGGTGTGCAGGTGACGTTCAGCCCAGGCATCCATGAGGCCATTGGCAGGGCCGGTATCAAAGCCTGTTACCGCTGTGTTTTGATCTTTGCCGAGTACGGTAATGTTGGCAATACCCCCGAGGTTAAGGACTATTCGATTTGTCTGATTATCCCGTAATAGCGCCTGATGAAATGCAGGAGCCAGGGGTGCGCCCTGACCACCGGCGGCCATGTCTCGACGGCGAAAGTCAGCTACCGTGGTAATGCCGGTTTGCTCGGCAATGATATTGGCATCACCAATTTGCAAGGTGCTGGGGAATTTGCCATCGGGATAATGGCGCAGGGTCTGACCATGACTGCCAATAGCGCTTATTTGTGTGGCTGAGATAGCGGCTGCCTTGAGCAACGCGTTCACCGCATCGGCAAGCAAGCGCCCAAACATCACATCCAGCTGACTCATATGTAGCAGTTCGTTTTCAGCGGGGATCAGCAGGGCTAATGCCTGCTGGCGTGTATCGTTGGGGATGGGCAGACTGAGGTGCTGCTGCAACTTGCAGCGCTTATCGGTGAAATGTACCAGTGCTGCATCGATAGCATCGAGGCTGGTGCCCGACATTAAACCGATGTAATAGCTCATAAAAGCTGGAGTGTGTTTGGGTGCAGGATGGCGGGCACAGGGATTTGCCTGAGCACGGCGGCCTTATTGATACAGGGCGAGCTGGGATTGTTTATGCATGTCCAGCTGCGCCAGCAGGGCGCTGGCAGTGCGGGCAAAATTGTCCTGATATTGTTTCTTAATCGGTGCGGCATTGGGCAGGCGAATAGTGAGTGGGTTACGATGCACGCCGTTGACGCGGAATTCATAGTGTAGATGGGAACCGGTGGCGCGTCCGCTTCGTCCTACGTAGCCGATGATCTGCCCCTGTTTTACCCGCTTGCCGGCGGTGACACTTCTTTTGAAATTTGACATGTGTGCGTACAGAGTGCTGTAACGACCGCCGTGCTGAATAATCACGGTGCGGCCATAGCCACCTTTTCTGCCACGAAAAATAATCTTGCCGTCACCAGAGGCCTTGATCGGCGTACCGGATTTGGCGGCGTAATCCACGCCTTTGTGCAGACGCATCTTGTTTAGCACTGGATGATGACGTTTGCCAAAGCGTGAGCTGATGCGGCGAAAGTCTACCGGGGTGCGCAAAAAGGCTTTGCGCATGGACAGACCTTTGGGGGTGTAGTAGTCGCTATGATCTTTAGCATCGGTAAAGCGCAGAGCGCGATAGTTGCGATCCTGATTAATAAATTCAGCCGCGAGAATCGCACCATCGTTTATTTTTTTACCGTCGAGAAACTGTTCTTCATAGATGATGGCAAACTGATCGCCTTTGCGGATATCCAGTGCAAAGTCGATATCCCAGCCAAAGATATTCACCATTTTCATGATCAGCGTGTCACTAAGGCCGGCTTGCTTACCGGCTTCATACAGGGATGAATCAATTTTACCAATGGCGTAGTTGGTACGTTTCTCTATGTTTTTGAACTGCATGGCCGCAGTGAAGCCCTGTTCCTGACGCTGTATATGCAGGCTTTTCAGTGGGCTGATTTCATAAACCAGTTTCTGTAGCTGGCCGCTTTCGTCGATCTGAAATTTGAATACCTCGCCGGGCTGGAGTCGCTTCAGACTTGCGGTGTCTTTGCCCAGACGCATGATGTCATGCAGCTCGCGCGGTTGCAGATGATGGCGTTTGAAAATATGCGCTAGCGCATCACCCGCTTTAACTTTTACCCTAAGCCAGCTTGGCTCATCCACCTGTGTATTATCGACTGCTGCTGACGTCTCTTTTATGTGTGTAAATACGGAGGCTGTTTTTTTATCGGTATCACTAACCTGTGGAATGGACAGAGGACGTGTGATCTGAGTGCTATTTTCCAGTGCGGAACGCGGCAGTGGCAGGGCACTACTTTTGTTGGCGGAGGCATCCGCCGACATGAAGATTAAGATGCTGGAAATAACCCCCAGTGAGACGATTAAAATGAGAAAATGGATCGGGCTGAAGCCAGGATGTTTAACCGGACTGGGTGTGTCGAGCAGAGACTTATAGTCACGGTTTAAGAAAGAGTTGTAATCCACGGAAATTTCTCAATATTTTAAATCTGTGAGGAAAAGATAGCCGGAATATGCGGGTAGGTCAAATATTATTCACATCCTGACTAAAGACATCACGGGCGTGAGCTTGAATTGAGGCACATTTTCAGACATCGGTGTGGTAATCTATTTTCATTTTTCGGTTAAGAAGAGAGGCGAGAGTGGCACAGTTGCAGGAAAATCTGGCGCAAATAAAGCGAGGAACGGAAGAGGTTCTGGTTGAAGCAGAACTGGTGGAAAAACTGGAATCTGGCAAACGCCTGAGAATAAAAGCCGGATTTGATCCGACTGCCGCGGATTTGCATCTTGGGCATACGGTACTGATTAACAAATTACGGGTGTTTCAGGAACTGGGTCACGAAGTGCTATTCCTTATAGGGGACTTTACCGGCATGATTGGCGATCCCACCGGCAAGAGCAGCACCCGGCCACCGCTGACCCGAGAGCAAGTGATTGAAAATGCGCGTAGCTATGAACAGCAAATTTTCAAAATTCTGGATCCAGAAAAAACTCAGGTGATGTTTAACTCCAGCTGGATGAATGAGATGAGTTCGGCGGATTTGATCCAGCTGGCCGCAAGGCAGACGGTGGCAAGGATGCTGGAGCGGGATGATTTTTCCAAACGTTATCAGGGGGGGCAGCCGATTGCGATTCATGAATTTCTTTATCCCCTGATTCAGGGTTATGATTCGGTGGTGATGAAAGCGGATGTGGAACTGGGCGGCACCGATCAGAAATTTAACTTGCTGGTGGGTCGTGAGTTGCAAAAACAATATGGTCAGCCACAGCAAACAGTGATTACTGTGCCTATACTGGAAGGGCTGGACGGCGTTCAGAAAATGTCTAAATCACTTAATAATTATATAGGCATCAGTGAGATAGCCAATGAAATGTTTGGCAAAATCATGTCGATATCGGATGATCTGATGTGGCGTTATTTTGAGTTGTTGAGTTTCCGACCGATGACTGAAATTGAAGGCTTTAAAAAAGAAATGGCCGATGGCCGTAATCCTCGGGATATAAAATTCCTGTTAGGTGAAGAAATCGTGGCGCGTTTCCACTCTCAGGCAGAGGCCACAGCCGCGCGTGAAAACTTTATTGCACGTTTCCAGAAAGGCGCGATGCCAGATGATATGCCTGAAAAAACAGTGTCGGGTGAAGGCGGTAGAGTTGCTATTGCCAACCTGCTAAAACAGGCGGGGCTGACTCAGAGCACATCGGATGCTTTGCGTATGATAAAACAGGGTGCGGTGAAAATTGATGGTGAGCGCATCGAGAACAGTAAACTTGAAATTGCGGCGGGGACGACACAGATTTATCAGGTTGGCAAACGCCGCTTTGCCCGCGTGAGTGTGGATTAGTGCGATTTTTTTTGAAACATTCTGAAGCAGAAATTGTTATTGTATTGCCGGAGCTAATTAGTAAATGAACAGACGTGTAAAGGAGTTATGTAATGGCTCAGCAAATTTTGCTGGTTGAAGATAATCTGGATGATGAGGCGCTGGCTCTACGGGCGCTGAAAAAAGGAGGCTTTACCGACGCACTGGTGGTCGCACGAGATGGCGTCGAGGCGCTAGATTATTTATTTGAGCAGGGCAAGCAGGGTGGAGAACTACCAGCATTGGTGTTGTTAGATATAAATCTGCCCAAGCTTAATGGGATCGAGGTACTAAAACGGGTGAGAAAAAACACAATAACTCGACTTTTACCCGTCGTCATGTTGAGCTCATCCAATGAAGAACAGGATATTTACAACAGCTATGACTGCGGTTGTAACAGCTATATTCGCAAGCCGGTTGATTTTAAAAAATTCAGTGATTTAATCGTCGAGGTCAAACACTACTGGCTGAATTTGAATGAGGTACCGAATGCTGGATAGTTCAAATTCGAGTATTTCACTACGCTTGTTATTGGTTGAAGATAACCCTGACGATGCTGAGTTGGTGTTGCGGATATTGCGTAAAGGTGGCTACAGTCTTGATTCTCTACGGGTCGACAATGAGCCTGATTTAAGGGATGCACTGGAAAACTCAACCTGGGATATCGTGCTCTCGGATTATTCCATGCCCGGGTTTTCCGGGCTTGGCGCACTTAATGTTTTAAAAGAACTCAATCTCGATATCCCCTTTATGATCATCTCCGGCACCATTGGTGAGGAGGTGGCGGTCGAAGCCATGCGTCTGGGGGCGCATGACTACCTGATGAAAGATAATTTGATTCGTCTGGTTCCCGCGATCCAGCGTGAACTCCATGATGCCAATGAACGTTATGCCCGGCGTATTGCTGAGCAGACCTTGCGTCACCAGGCTTACCATGATGTGCTCACCGGCCTGCCTAATCGTTGGCTGCTACGGGATCGCATGGAACAGGCGCTGGCCTATGTGCGTAAAAAAGAGTTGCAGATGGGCGTGTTGTTTCTGGATCTTGATCGCTTCAAAAATCTCAATGATACCCTGGGGCACCTGGTTGGCGATCACCTGTTACGGGCGGTGGCGGATCGACTGAAAAAAGTATTGAGTGCCTGGGATACAGTTGCCCGTCTGGGCGGCGATGATTTTGTTTTACTGCTCCCGGATATCAAGCAGAGTTCGGCTCTTGAAGACAAAGCACGGGAACTGCTCGTGCTGTTTGAGACGCCGTTTGAGCTGTCTGGCAAGAGTATCTATCTTGATATCAGCATTGGTATCGCGGCCTATCCTGAGAATGGGCAGGATTCAGATACGCTGCTCAAAAATGCCGAAGCAACCATGTATTACGCCAAGACCCAGGGCGGTAAAAACTATCAGTTCTGTTCGGGAGATATTCAGTCGGCCACCGTGGACAGATTTACGATTGAAAGTGAATTGCGGGTTGCAATAAAAGATTCAGAATTGTTATTGCATTATCAGCCGCAGTTTTCGCTGGAGGACAACAGTGTTACCGGCGTCGAAGTGCTGGTGCGCTGGGAACATCCCGAGCGTGGGATGACGCCACCGGACAAATTTATTCCGATAGCGGAAGATACCGGCCTGATTATTCCATTAGGCGAATGGGTTTTACAGCAAACAGTGAATGATATCGCACGCATGCGCGAAGCAGGAATTGAGCTTAAGCGTGTTGCGGTCAATCTTTCTGCGCGACAGTTATATCATCAGGACACGCAGGACATTCTGCGTAAGTTGCTGGCCACCGGTAATCTTGGTGCGGATCTGCTGGAAGTGGAAATTACCGAAAGCGGCATTATGCAGAACCCAGAACGCGCCGCCGAGAACCTCATTGCCATGAAGCACATGGGGGTAGGTGTTGCGATTGATGATTTTGGTACTGGCTATTCATCGTTGGCCTATCTAAAACGTTTTCCTATTGATGTGCTTAAGATTGATCGTGCCTTTGTTCGTGACATTACGCTGGACAGTGATGATGCCAGTATTGTCAAAGCGATCCTCGCGCTGGCCAAAGCATTAAATCTACGCGTCATCGCCGAAGGCGTGGAAACCCAGGCACAGTATGACTACCTGAAAGAGTTGGGCTGTGATGAAGGTCAGGGCTATATGTATGCTCGCCCCATGCCTTTTGACGATTTGCTGGAATTCATTCGGAACAAGCAAGCGGCAAGTGCTTAGGATATTGGGTTGCTGGCAGTCCCGTAGGTTGGGCTGAGTAAAACGAAGTCCAGGATGAATTTTAGCCGTTGTTTAAAATATAGGGCTTCATTTTAGTCAACCTAACCTACAGCCACTAACTAAAAATGGCTCCTATTTTTAGTTCTGAAAAATAATTTCAAAAATTCTTCCCGAGGGTGTTGACGCTCAGAACTAGCTGCGTATAATGCGCCGCTCTTGAGACGGACATGACACGGAACTCAAGTTCAGCCAGACAAATTTTAAAAATTAGTTCTTGACTGAAAGTGAAATTCCGGTAAAATTGTTCGTCTTTGCTGAGGGAAATCAAACGGTTTCAACCAGCCCGCTCTTTAAAAATTTAATCAGATAATTTGTGTGGGTGCTTGCGTCGATGAACGCTCTGTCAAAGAGATGTCGATGTAAGTAACCTGAATCACAAATCAATATAGTAATATATTTTTTTCGATTAAGGGGACCTTTTCATCGCAAAAGGTTTGGTTGCGCCTCAGCAACCACTATGATTAAACTGAAGAGTTTGATCCTGGCTCAGATTGAACGCTGGCGGCATGCTTAACACATGCAAGTCGAACGGTAACGATGGAAGCTTGCTTCCAGGCGACGAGTGGCGGACGGGTGAGTAATGCATAGGAATCTGCCTAGTAGTGGGGGACA
>CAZIJT010000094.1:0-10236 GCA_964539595.1 uncultured Thiohalophilus sp.
CTTTTCATTTTCAGAGGTTAATAATTGGCAATTACACGATCTTATTTGTAGATTCGAAAAAATAAAAAAGTAAATGTGACAAGAGAACACACACTTCCTTGTGTGCATTCTCTTACGGGAATTAGTTTATTCCTTTTTCAAGCTAAGCATAGAAGACTTATTTGAAAAACACGCATTCAATCCTTGTGTGCGCAACCAAACCTCCCTGTCACTTATAACCTTACACCTAACGCAGGTTTATTGGCAAGTTGTATTTGTAAAATAGATTGATTATTTTGAAGTTACCTTTATTCTAATTCTAAAATATAATCCCACTGCTTTTTCTCAACTGGCATTACCGATAGTCGGTTACCTTTTCTGAGTAGGGTCATATTCTCGAGCTGTGGATGCTGTTTGAGTTCCTGTAATGTGATGGTGCGTTTGAATTTTCGTTTATGTTGGATATCGACCATGTACCAGCGTGGATTGTCTGGGTTGCTTTTGGGATCGTAGTATTTTGTTTCTGGATTAAAAGCAGTGTGATCTGGGTAGCCTTCTTTTACGACCTTCATGGTTCCAACAATACCAATTTCTTTACAGTTAGAGTGATAGAAAAAAACTAGGTCGCCTTTTTTCATCTGATCGCGCATCATATTTCTGGCCTGATAATTTCTTACGCCATCCCAGTGTTCGGTTTTTTTGGGCATGGCGATCAGGTGATCGATACCAAAAATATCTGGTTCTGATTTCATCAGCCAGTAGTTCATGGCTTAGTCGATTTCCTGTTCAATCAACACCTGAGCTTTAAATTTTCCACCTGTTGTCAGTATTGCACTGCGTCCCTGTAAGTCACCGGCTTCAGCTGTGGCATTACCTGCTTTTGAAATTCGGGCACCAACATATACTCGTTCAAAGCCAGACAGGCGTGCGCGTGGACTCATGGCCATAGAATCATCGAGTATTACTTTCAGCGGTAAATCTTTTACCTTTTTTCTGACAATGGCCAGTGGCATGGGCGGGCCGTTAACGGCTTTGGCATAAATGAAGAGCGTGTCTTCGGGATTGGCTTTAGTTGCCAGTGCAGGATCAAGTTTTACCTCGACACTAATGATTGTTTTAATTTCAAGCTGTGATACGGGCTTTTCCAGTACGGGTTGTTTGCCACTGTCGCGCAATGACTGTGCGGCCATGTTAATGCGTTTTTGTAATTCAGCCGCACCTTCGCTGCCGGCTTCATGCATTTGCATCAGCCGTTGCCAAAAATCGATAGCGCCCTGGTAATCTTCTATTTGCATTTTAGCCGCACCCGCTAACCATAGGGCTTTGGGGTAGGTGGGTTCAAGTTCCAGTGCCTGCAATACAAATTCAGTAGGTTTACCTTGCATATTGCCCTGACGAATCATGGCGAGTGTTTCGGCATAATCGGTCAGAGTTTGTGGGTTGTTTTCATCCAATGCCAATGCTTTTCCATAAGCCATGGCGGCATCATCAAGACGTTGCATATACATGTAGCTTCTTGCCAGCATTTGCCAGCCTTCGGCGTTATCTGGATCTTCGCTTAGGCGTTGTTCCAGTTTGGCAACCATCTTACCGACATCGGGAAGCTGATTGCCGTTATGCCCATCTTGGGTTTCTGTTGGAACGACAGCCTGACCGCTTAGTATTTCTGGTAATTCTGCAGGCCCGAGCATGCCATACAGACCAAGTGCCAATAGTGGAATGCTGACGCTAATAAATGTAGCAAGAATACCTGAACGCTGTTTCAGCTTACCCTTCTTTTCTCCTTCCTCCGTTGTTTCTATGTCCTGCAGTAAATTTTTCTTTAACTCCTGGCGCATGGTGTCTTTCTGCTCTGCAGAAAAATCATCTTCGCCTTCCTCTTCTAGTTCTTTCAAACGTTGTTGATAAATAGCCAGGTTAAGTTCGTTATGCATGGTTTCTGATGCCTGATAACGACCAAGCAAAGGAGGTAGAACAAAAAATAGTGCGGCTGCAACCAGGACAAAAATGAGAACGATAAAGGTTATCATGTTCAGTTTTCCTCTTTCTCATTTTTAAGCAGAGTATCCAGCTTTTTCTGCTCTTCCGCTGTAAGTTTGTTATCAATCTGTTTGCCTGTATTGAATATCATGCGTAATAGAATGATGAGTCCAATCGCCGCAAGAATGAAGGGACCAAACCAGAGCAACCAGGTGGTCGGTTTTATGGGCGGTTTATAAAGAACAAAGTCACCATAACGATCCACCATAAAGCTGATGATTTCGTCGTCGGTAGCATTATCCTGGATCATCTTATAAAGAACACGGCGCAAATCCATAGCCAGTTCAGCATTGGAATCTGCCAGTGATTGATTTTGACAAACCAGACAGCGGAGTTCTTCGCTGAACTGTTTGAAGCGTGCTTCCTTGTCGGCATCATCAAACTTGAAGGCCACAATGGTGGCCTGTGAGGATGCGATTATAAAGAACAGTAAAATACTGCTCAGTATGCGCCCGGATAAAAATGATATGTTCATTGTTCTGCCTGTAGTTTCTGTATAAGGGGGAGGAGTTGTTCCTGCCAAACCTCTGCATGAAGGGGGCCGACATGCTTGTAGCGCACGCGCCCTTTTTTACCGATAAGGAAGGTTTCTGGTACACCATAAACACCCCAGTCCATACCGGTGCGACCGCTATTATCATATGCGATTACGCTATAGGGATTGCCACCGTACTGCGTTAACCAACGCTTGGCATCTTCTCTTGTGTCTTTATAATTCAAACCATAAATAGCAATTGTTTTTTCTTTTGCGAGTTTCATCAGGAAGGGGTGTTCCTGACGACAGGCTCCGCACCAACTGGCCCAGACGTTAAAAAGGGAAACCTTTCCGATGAAATCTTTTTCAGAAAATTTTTGTTGAGGGTTATATAGGCGCGATAATTCAAATGCTGGAGCGGGTTTATCAATTAAAGGAGAGGGAACCAGTTTTGGATCCCGTGTTAGTCCAATGCCAAGAATAATTGCAAGGCCGATAAATAGAGCTAACGGTATTAAAGAACGTGACATGGTGGTTCCTGATTTTTACGGTGTGTAAATAGGGTTGTTTAGGTTTCAAATATTTGCGGTCAAATTTTTAGCTGCTTGTAGCTACACCTGAAGGCGCAGCTACAATGCGTTGCCTTCATTCAAGCCTGACTATTTGCGCTTGCCTTTTTTAATATATTTGCCGCCTGGGTTTTTAATTTTTTTATCGGTAAACGGTAACGTTTATTTGTCGCTGATAGCAGACCACCAAAGGCCATCACCAACGCGCCCAGCCAGATCCAGCGAATAAAGGGTTTGTAATAAATTCGTACCGCCCAGGCATCGCTGTCAGGCAGGGGTTCGCCCAGTGAAATATAAAGATCGCGGAACAGACCTGCGTCAATCGCCGCTTCGGTCATAGGTCGCCCCTGCACCTGATAAAAACGTTTTTCCGGGTGCATCACAGCGACTTCACGGCCATCCTTGCTTACGCGAATTAGTCCGGTGCTGGCTTGATAGTTAGGCCCCTGGCTTTTCTCAATGCTAATGAAGCTGAAGGTTAGTCCGGCTAGTTCAATATCTTCACCGGGAGCCAGACGAACATCACGCTCGACACTGTAGACACTGGTCAGGGTGACGCCGATGGTAAATATGGCAATACCCAGATGGCCGAAGCTCATACTATAGAATTCGCGTGGCAGACTTTTCATCCCGGCAATAACTCCAGATTTATTCCGTAACCGACTTTTAAGATCGTTGACTAGCGAGAGGACAATCCAGAAGGCCAGAGAGAGGCTGACAGTTACGCCGAGAGAAATTTCACTATACAGTAGATAGGCAAAGACCAGGCTGAGCAGAACACTGGCTATCGCGACGCTGCGCAGACGTTTGAACAGACGAGCAGGATCATCTTTCTTCCAGCGGGTGTGAGGGCCGATGCCCATCAGCACGATCAGCAGTAGCATGATGGGGATGAAGACGCGGTTAAAGTAGGGCGGACCAACTGAGAGTTTGCCCATATTCATCGCATCGAGAATCAGCGGATAAATGGTGCCGAGTAATACTGATGCGGTGGCGACGACCAGTAGTACATTGTTACTTAATAGCAGGGTTTCACGCGATAAAAGCTGGAAGCCGCCAGTACCTTTAACCTTGGGGGCGCGCCAGGCATACAGGGCAAGCGAGCCGCCGACCACGATGGCGAGGAAGATCAAAATAAAGACACCACGAGCCGGATCGGTGGCAAAGGCATGTACCGAAGTTAAGACACCGGAGCGGACTAAAAATGTGCCGAGCAGGCTCAGGGAAAAGGCGAAAATAGCCAGCAATACCGTCCAGCTTTTGAAGCTGCTGCGTTTTTCGGTGACTGCCAGAGAATGCATCAGCGCGGTACCGACCAGCCAGGGCATGAAGGACGCATTTTCGACCGGATCCCAGAACCACCAGCCACCCCAGCCGAGTTCGTAATAAGCCCACCAGCTTCCCAGCGCGATACCGATGGTCAGAAATACCCAGGCAATCGCCGTCCACGGTCGTGACCAGCGTGCCCAGGCCGCGTCAAGATGGCCGCCCATCAGTGCGGCAACGGCAAAGGCAAAGGCGACCGAGAAGCCAACGTAGCCCATGTAGAGCATGGGCGGATGCATGACCAGACCGATGTCCTGAAGCAGAGGATTAAGATCGCGGCCATTGCTGGGAATCGCATTGATGGGAATGCGATCAAAGGGGTTCGAGGTCAGCAACATAAATAGCAGGAATCCAATGCTGATCAATCCCATTATTGCAATCACGCGAGCCACGGTATCTTGCGGCAGACTATGGCTGAACTTGGCCACGGCGACTGTCCACAGTGACAATAATAACGCCCAAAGTAATAGCGAACCTTCATGCGCGCCCCAAAGTGCAGAAATCCGAAACTCTAGCGGTAAGGCCGAGTTAGAATTTGAAGCGACATAGACCAGGCTGAAGTCGTTGTTGATAAAGGCATTGAGTAAGATGGCAAAGGCGAGGGAGATAAAGAAAAACTGTCCCCAGGCAGCGCGGCGAGCGAGTGCCATCCAGCCGGGTTTATTCAGGATGGTGCCAGCGAGAGGAACGCTGCCCTGCACGATGGCGAGACAAAGGGCGAGTATCAGGGCAAAGTGGCCAAGCTCGGGGATCATATTGCTAGTTTCCTGTCAGAGTGGACTGTATTTTCTGCGCGTCGCTGATAGCCTGAGCGGCTTCGGGCGGCATGTAGTTCTCATCGTGTTTGGCGAGCACGGTATCGGCGACAAATGTACCGTCATCACGCAGCTTGCCCTGCGCGACGATACCCTGACCTTCACGGAATAGATCCGGCAGAATGCCGGTATAGCTGACCGGAACTTTATTCACGGTGTCGGTCACCTCAAAATAAATTTCAAGGTTGTCCTTGTTGCGTTTAACCGAGCCGACTTCGACCATACCGCCGATGCGAAAGGCGTGGTTCTTTGGCGCTTCACCGGCAAGGATCTGGGTGGGGCCATAGAATAGATTGATATTTTCTTTCAAGGCGATGGTGGCCAGCGTTACGGCGCTGCCGATACCGGTGATCATCAGGGCAATGAGTGCCAGACGTTTCCGCCGTTTGGGGTGTTTGGGGAGGAATCTCATGGTTATCTTTACTCGATAAAATCAGGGGTTCAGAGTTTGTCAGCTAATAAATGAAAAAGTTTAGTCTGGTTGGGATTAATTCACAGTTGCTACCGTAGGACGAATTCATTCGTACCGCCTCGATTGAAATCGAAGCTACTTTGCGCGCGCCCGTAAGCGACGTTTGATCATGGCGATGTGTTTTTTCCTGCGCTGCATGGGCAGGATAACATTGGTCACCAGAATCGCCAGCGCCAGTCCATAAGATACCCAGACATACAGGGCGTAACCGCCCATATTGAAAAATTCGCTCATTTACCAGACTCCACAATCATTTCTTTCACCCAGCTGGTATCTCGTTCACGTTCCAGAATCTCGACTCGGCTGCGCATCAACAGAGTCAGTCCAAAATACAGCTTGAAGGCCAGGAACATGGTCAGCAGCGGAATCAGCATACTGGTAGCCATTGCCGGTTTATCGAAGCGGGTCACGGTCGCGCCCTGATGCAGGGTGTTCCACCATTCCACCGAGTAGTGAATGATGGGGATATTGACTACGCCGACCAGCGCCAGTACGGCGCAGGCATTGGCGGCGGTGCGCCGATCTTCAATTGCGGATTGCAGAGCAATGAAGCCCAGATAGAGAAACAGCAGAATCAGTTCTGAGGTCAGGCGCGCGTCCCAGATCCACCAGGTTCCCCACATCGGTTTGCCCCAGAGTGAGCCGGTTACCAGCGCTAGAATAGTAAAGGCGGCACCGAGTGGCGCGGCGCTGGAGGCGACGATGTCGGCCATTTTCATTTTCCAGATCAGGCCAATGCCGCCGGAGATGGCCATGACCATATAAACAAACATGGACATCCAGGCGGCAGGCACATGAATGTAGATAATGCGGTAGCTTTCACCCTGCTGGTAATCCGTGGGTGCGACGAACAGCCCCAGATAAATACCAACAATAAATAGAATCAGGGTACTCCAGCCCAGCCAGGGGATCAGCGTGCCGGCAAACTGGTAAAAATGCTTGGGGGAGGCGAGTCTATGAAAAAATGACCACATAGTTTTCTAAAATTCCAGAAGCGAGTGTGTCGGCTGCCAGCTAGTCAGGCAGTGAAGTATGTCAGACTGACGATGCTGCCAGCCTTGACGAGTATCAATGTATTCTAGCATGCAGTTAGCCCCATTTCCCGGGTAAAAATATAATAAAAACCCGCACTTAGCGCAGGCTAATACGCAGGGCTGCGGCCGTGGCCAGTGGTGCCATCGTCAGCGCCAGTGCCAGCATGGCAGCCAGAAAATACAGTTGACCCTTGATGCTCAAATCTGCCGCAGCGGTGGCAATGGCATTGCTGGCGAAAATCAGTACCGGAATATACAGGGGCAGCACTAGCAAGGAAAGCAAAACGCCCCCACGGCGCAGCCCCACGGTGAGCGCCACACCAATTGCGCCGACCAGACTGAGTACCGGGGTACCCAGTGCCAGGGTCATGAGCAAGGCCGGCATGGCTTCAAAGGGCAGAAACAGCAACACGCCGAGCAGGGGACTGAGCAAAATGAGTGGCAGGCCGCTGACCAGCCAGTGCGCGGTGATCTTGCCCAGCACCAGTACGGTGGTGGGATGGGGGCTGAGCAGCATTTGTTCCAGTGAGCCGTCTTCGAAATCGGAGCGGAAAATGCTGTCCAGTGAGAGCATGGTGGAGAGCAGGGCGGCGACCCAGATCACCCCCGGGGCGACGGTTTTCAACAAGCCAGCTTCAGGACTGACAGCCAGTGGGAACAGGCTGACGACAATGATAAAGAATATCAGCGGGTTGGCGATTTCAGAGCGGGTGCGCAACGCCAGGGTCAGGTCGCGCCGGAGAATAGTCATAAAGGCGCTGCTAAGAGAGGCGTTGGTCATTGGCTGAGAGTCACGCTAGATAGATGATCTGCGGACAGATCCAGTGGGTGATGGGAGGTCAGGATGGCCATGCCACCGCCAAGCACATGTGAGGTGATCATGTCTTCGATTTGCTTTTGTCCCTGAATATCAATGGCGGTAAAGGGTTCATCCAGAATCCATAGCGGTGCCGCGCTAATCAATAGCCGAGCCAGTGCTACGCGGCGGCGTTGACCGGCAGACAGGGTGCGTGAGGGGACGTCCTCAAAGCCAAACAGGCCGACACGCTCCAGCGCATCATCCAGTGACAGCTTGTTTGTCTGTCCTGCCATCGCCTGAGAGACGCGCAGATTTTCCAGCGGTGTAAGTTCGCCTTTCACACCGTGGGCGTGGCCGATGTAGTTCAGATCTCCCAGAAACGCGCTGCGTTCTTCACTAATATCCACGCCGTTCCAGTAAATTTCGCCTTCATCCGGCAGGCGCAGGCCACAGAGCATGCGTAGCAGGGTGGTTTTGCCGCTGCCATTAGGACCCTCTATCTGGATAGCGTGACCGGCACTGAGCTGGAAGTTGAGTCCAGAGAACAGCTTACGGTCTTCACGGGAGCAGCTCAGATTACGGACTTCTAGTCCTTTGAGAGAAGGGTGACTTGGGTTTGAGGTCATCTGAGGCCAGTTTTTATACGCAGTACTATTAAGAATTCTACTGTTTAAAGCCGCAAAGGATACCAGCAGTTAACAGTTGGGGGCTAGTGTAGATTTAGCGCAGAGGTGCAATAGAAGATTTTCCTTCTGGTTAAAGTCAGGTTATCACCTGCCGATAAAAATACCATGAATGATGTGGGGAATAATGAAGTCTGTGCAGCGGATAATGAGAAGCGTGAGCGGCTAAAGCAATTTGCCTGGATTGCATTGTCGATAGGGCTATTGTCGGCGACTGTATTAGGGGGACTGGTTTATTTCCTCAGCAACGAAGCGGGTTCAAGCTATACGGACATGATTAAGGCGCAGCTGCTAAGTCGTGCTCAGCTGCTGCCAGCGCTCTGGGTTGCTGGTCTGTTCCTGCTTTCACTGGTTGCGTTAATAACCGGGTTCATCGCGATTTACAGCAGCTTCCGGGTTGCGGGTCCACTGTACCGTTTTGCCCGTAACCTGAGCCTTTCAGAAAAACATTCTATCGTAGGTATTCGTGAGGGGGACTGTTTGCAGGAGGTGTCCCGGCAGTTGCAGGATAGTATTCACAGCCTTGAGGTGCATAAGCAGGCGATTCGAGAACTGCTTGAGAAGACGGAAATCTCCGCGAATGAAGGCGCAGTTGCGGATTATACCGCACAGGTTAAACAACTGAAGGCACGGCTTGCCGGGGTACATGTTGATGATTAGCCGGCTGTCATCCTTTTTGGGTTTGCTGATTTTAGCGGTGAGTCTGTTGATGCTGGAAAGGGTAACGGCCATTAGTTACCCCGCGCATAATGCTAATTGCAGTGCCTGTCATCTTGCGGGTGAGAATACCACAGCAGAAAATGCGCATCAGTTGCTCAGCAGTCAGGAGCGAATTTGCGGTGCCTGCCACGAGGATGCGCTGCGTTTGAGTCATACTACTGGATTTACACCTACGCGTGTTTTACCTGCCGAATATCCGGTTGACTGGAAGGGTGATGTCACCTGTAGCACCTGTCACGACATTCATATAGCCAAACCGGGCTTGCTGCGTGGTAACAAACGTGGCCGTGATCTATGCATGTCCTGCCATGACACGGCCTTTTTTGCGGCGATGCCTGATTCGGGTGCGTCCATTATCAGCAATGGCCATCTGGATGCGAGTAGCAATAAGGACAAAATGGGACTGGATGCGTTTTCCATCCAGTGTCTGGGCTGCCACAGTACCAATGCCGATGGTGGTCCGCCCGTAGATATCGACCCACGGGGACTGGTGCGTCATGCGGATGGTGCGGTGAATCACCCGGTCGGAGCCAACTATGAGACCTCTTCTCGCTATGGTGGTTATCGTGCTCGGATGCGGTTGTCTGACGCAATTTTATTACCGGATGGTCGAGTCGGCTGCATTTCCTGTCATCAGGCTTATACGCAGGAGCACGGCAAGCTGGTGATCTCTAATCAGGGTTCCGGGCTGTGTTTTGAGTGTCACGACTTATGAATAATTCAGAACAGAACAGGGTAAGCAATATGCCCCCCACATATCGTCGCCATCGGCATTTTATTGATGCCTCAATTCAGGGACGCCTGCTGGTAGCGCTTATCGGGCTTGAAGTTCTATTATTTAGCGGGGCGATGATCTGGCTGTATCTTGATTTGAGCGAGATTATTGAGGGCAATTTATATCGGGTTCATTATCCGGATACGGAAGGCACATCGCCTTTTTTGACGACGCTATTTACGGTGATACCGGCAATTTTGCTGGTGAACCTATTGGCTTTGTGGGTTGCCGATGTGATCTGGCGAGCCTATGTCAGGCGCATCGTTAATCAGCTGCGTGGGATGCTTGGCCGAATTTCAAATCTTGATTTAAGAGAACAGCCGGGGGATAGCCGTGTTCAACATGATGTGATCGATAAGGCGCGTGGCTGGCTGGCAAATGAAAGGCAGGAATTTCAAGGCATAAAAGACAGGTTGAGCAGCCTGCCAGATACGATTGATGGGTCAGATGAGATGGCGTTGACCCGCGTAAAAGTGGTGTTGCGGGAATTGAAAGCGTTGTTTTAATCTCCGTTGGGCATAATTCTGCGTAGGTTCGGCTTCAGCCGTA
>CAZIJT010000095.1:0-8890 GCA_964539595.1 uncultured Thiohalophilus sp.
ACAGTGACTCCGGTGCAGCATATTTCTGCACCGGATTTTTATCACTCCAACCCCGTATGGCTAACAATGAAAATCTATAATAGAAATTTTCAGGCTCACGGCTTCACCCTGGTAGAAGTCATGATCGCACTTTTAATTGTCGCCATCTTAGTTGCGATTAGCTTTCCTATTTATGACAATCAGAAACTTAAAAACCAACGCGCTGAAGCCGTGGCAATGGCCTCGTTGCTTCGCCTGGAAATGGAGCGCTGCGCCTCCGATAACAATGGCGACTATGCGGCAGGGTGTGCTGCCACTGCTACGGGATTTGTTCTTCCTACTATACGCGCAAAATTTGATCCCTCTGGGGGACGCGGTGATATTTACGGCATTGCTATCAACATCCCCGATGCCACACAATATTCCATCGTCGTCAGCAACACCATCGGCAATGATGCAGACTGCACCAGTATCACAGTTAACAACTTTGGTAGAAAAACACATACGGGGACGAGTCCAAATGTTATTCGTTGCTGGGGTAGTGATTAAAATATTGTAGGGGAACTCTAAATGAATCTCCCTGCCGCAAGCGGAAAGGGTAGGTGCGTATGTAGGTACGGCTTCAGCCGTACAAGATCGAAGTCGCCCCCAGCGGTTTCCCTCGCCCCGTTCAATTGAAGTCGAACCTACAATAAAACTTCGCAGCAAGCTGCGGGGAGATTAATCCAAGCGTCCTTAGTTTTTATTTTTCAGATCGGGTGGCAGTGAAAAAACAACATTTTCTTCAAGCCCTGCATCTTGTTCAACGTCTGTAACACCCCATTCTTTCAAGCGTGCAATCACATTGTTAACTAAAATTTCGGGTGCAGACGCACCGGCGCTCAAACCAATGGATGTTTTCCCGCTAAACCATTCTTTTTTTATCTCACTTTCATTATCGATGAGATAGGCGGGAACTTTTAAACGCTCGGCAACTTCACGTAGACGATTTGAATTGGAACTATTAGGTGATCCTACTACCAACACCACATCAGCTTTCAAGGCTAACTGCTTAACGGCATCCTGACGGTTTTGGGTGGCATAACAAATATCATTTTTCTTCGGTCCGCTGATTTTTGGAAAACGTTCACGCAGGGCATCAATAATCTCAGCCGTATCATCCATCGACAGCGTGGTCTGAGTAACATAGGCCAGACAGTCAGGTTTTTTAATGTTAAGACCATTGACATCATCAACCGTTTCTACCAGATAAATATTCCCACCTGCGACAAGGTCGAACTGCCCCATCGTGCCTTCGACTTCAGGATGGCCGGCATGGCCAATAAGAATACATTCCTGCCCAGCTTTACTGTAACGCATTACTT
This sequence comes from uncultured Thiohalophilus sp., assembly GCA_964539595.1. Lineage (GTDB taxonomy): Bacteria > Pseudomonadota > Gammaproteobacteria > UBA6429 > Thiohalophilaceae > JAADGZ01. The sequence continues at coordinate 1,344 of CAZIJT010000095.1, forward strand.
CAAGATGAACCTTGGTTACCAATGGGCAGGTCGCATCAAAGACTTTCAATTTTCGTCGTGCGGCTTCTTTACGAACAGACTGTGATACACCATGCGCGCTGAATATCACCGTTGCCCCATCAGGCACTTGATTTAATTCATTAACGAAGACCGCACCTTTTTTATTCAGGCATTGAACCACATAACGGTTGTGTACAACTTCATGACGCACATAAATGGGATGTTCAAATAATTCCAATGCATGCTCGACAATTTCAATTGCCCGGTCAACACCCGCACAAAAACCGCGGGGGGTTGCTAATGTCACTTTTACGCCATCAATAATTTTATCGTTCATGTTTGCACACGGCTAACTTCAATAACTTCAACATCAAAGATAATTTCTCGCCCAGCCAGGGGATGATTAAAATCAACTAGTACAGTATCGTCCTTTAGTTCTCGAATAGTGCCGGGCACGTCTTCACCCGAGGGCGTGCTGAAGCCAATAATAAGACCGATCTGCAAATCAATATCTGCAGCAAAGTCGCTGCGCAGCATTTCGTGAAAACTGGTTTCATCAGGAAAACCAAACGCGTCACGAGGTTCAATTGATACACATTGGTGATCTCCGGCTTTCATGCCATATAATATTTTCTCAAGACCCTCGATCAGCGTGCCATCACCCATGCATAAACGCATCGGTTGATCTTCTTCCGTTGCATCAACAATTGTACCGTCGTTCAGGCTCAGGCTAAAATTCAACAGAATTTCACAATTTTCGCCAATACATAGGGATTCAATATTCGACATACATTTAATCTCCACCCAACTTGGGGCAAAAAACTGTAGGTACGGCTTCAGCCGTACATGTTCGCCTCATAGTGCCCGTAGGGTAGAAGGCGAACCTACAGTGGAAACCTAATCTTTTTCTTTCTGCCCACCACGCAACGTATCCCAAATCAACAGGACAACGCCGATTGTTATCGCCGAATCAGCAATATTAAATGCGGGCCAGTACCATTGATTATAATAAATCTGGATAAAATCCACGACATGCCCGAGTAACATCCGATCAATCACATTACCGAGTGCGCCGCCTAATACCAGTGACAGGCCAATAGCTTGTAGTTGTTGATCAGTGTTTAGTCGTCGTATCCAGCTAAAGATCACCACGCTGATCACCAGTGCGACAATAGTGAAAAACCAGCGCTGCCAGCCACCGGCTTCACTTAGAAAACTGAAGGCCGCACCAGTATTATGCATCAGGGTAAAATTAAACATCGGCATCACGGCAACGGCTTCATACATCACCAGCACGTGACTAGCCATGTATTTACTAAGCTGGTCAAGAACAATGACCAGCGCGGATAACCAGAGCCACTTTAGCATTACAAATGCAGGTACAGACGAAAAGATACAGGATACAAGCTTGTTTCTAAAACAACCCGGTATATTTTATGTTCCATCTTTACCCTTGTATCTTTTCTCCTGTATCTGCCTTTAAGCATACTTACGTGACTCACCATCACCCTCAACATTTTCCACACAACGTCCACACAATTCGGGATGCTTGTTATTGCTACCCACATCAGCACGATGATGCCAGCAGCGCACGCATTTGGTTTCGGTTGAGGGGCTGACTGATACCCAGATTTCATCATTACTTTCCAGTGTATAGTGTTCCGTATTAGCCACTGGGTTTTCATACAGGGCAATATTGGCGGTTGAGGTAATCAAAACAAATCGCAACTCATCCTCCAGCGCGGCAAGCGCATCATAGATTTCTCGACCACAATACACGCTAACTTCAGCCGCCAGTCCCGAACCAATCTCCCCCGCTACCCGCAGTTTTTCCAGCTCCTTGTTAACCGCATCGCGGACTTCGATAAGTTTTCCCCAATACACCATAGCCGCATTCTGCTCGGACGTTGAAGCATACATCTCCGGTAATTCATACCAGGTGTTTAATAGTACTGATTCATTACGATAACCCGGCATGGCCTGCCAGATATCTTCTGCGGTAAAACTTAAAATGGGCGCTAACCAACGCACCAGTGATTCAACAATGTGATACATCGCTGTTTGCGCCGAACGTCGCGCAACGCTGTCAGCCTGGGTGGTGTACTGTCTATCTTTGGTGATATCAAGATAGAAGCTGCCTAACTCCAACGCGCAAAAATTGTGAACCAGCTGATAGATAGTATGAAATTCATATTCGGTATACGCAGCAGTTATTTGCTGTTGCAGGCGATGCGTTTGCGCCACCGCCCATTTATCCAGAGACAACATTTTATCTGCCGCCAGCAGATCCGTAGCTGGATCGAAACCGTCAAGATTCGACAACAGATAGCGCGCAGTATTACGAATACGTCGATATGCATCGGATGTGCGTTTAAGAATTTCATCGGAGACGGTCATCTCGCCACGATAATCGGTTGATGCTACCCACAGGCGAATAATATCAGCACCCAGATTTTTAATAACTTTCTGCGGTGCCATTACATTGCCTTTGGACTTCGACATCTTCTGTCCTTTGGAGTCAACGGTAAAGCCGTGGGTTAATACTGCTTTATAAGGCGCAACCCCTTCCATTGCTACCGAGGTCATCAGTGATGACTGAAACCAGCCGCGATGTTGATCCGAGCCTTCAAGATATAAATCAGCAACAGGATAATGAGTGAAGCCTTCACGTTGATTCAACACCGCAAAGTGGGTCACACCCGAGTCAAACCAGACATCCAGCGTGTCAGTTACTTTTTCATACTCATCGGCTTCATCACCCAGCACGTCTTTGGCATCCAGTGAGAACCAGGCATCAATGCCTTTTTCTTCAATCCGTTTCGCGACCATTTCAGTCAACTCAGCAGAACGTGGGTGCAACTTGCTGGTTTGCTTATGAATAAACAAGGTGATCGGTACACCCCAGGTACGCTGACGTGAGATGCACCAGTCGGGTCGGCCTTCTACCATCGAGCGAATCCGTGCCTGTCCCCAATCAGGTATCCAGTTAACACCGTCAATGGCTTTTAATGCTGAAGCACGCAAGCCATCTTGATCCATGCTAATAAACCATTGGGGTGTCGCACGAAAAATAATTGGCGTTTTATGCCGCCAGCAATGCGGATAACTGTGATTAATCGCCTGCTCATGTACCAACTTGCTCTTAGCTTTGAGCACTTCAATGACTGAGTCATTCGCTTTAAATACATGCTGGCCAGCAAACAGCGGTGTACCTTCTACAAAAGTGCCCGCACTGCTAACTGGATTATCAATTTTTAATTTATATTTTGTGCCGACGACATAATCATCCTGACCATGGCCGGGTGCGGTGTGCACTGCACCCGTACCCGCTTCCAGGGTGACATGATCACCGAGGATCACCGGCACCTGACGGTCATAAAATGGGTGTGCCAGTTTTAAGCCTTCTAGATCTTCACCACGACAATAGGCAATCACGCGGTACTTGTCTTCGTTATAACGCCCCATCACATCTTTGAGCATCTCACTGGCAATGATCAAACGCTCAGGCACATGCTCGCCCACGCCATCGCACTGCACTACTGAATACTCGAATGTTGGGTTCACGGCAACGGCCTGATTAGCCGGTAACGTCCAGGGAGTGGTTGTCCAGATAACCATGGACACTAGCCCCACACCTTCATGACCTTCTACATGGTGGCAACGCGCCATCAGCGCTTCTTCATCTAATATGCTAAAGCGCACATCAATCGCAGGCGATTTTTTATTTTCGTATTCAACTTCGGCCTCAGCCAGCGCCGAACCACAATCCACGCACCAGTGAACCGGCTTGGCACCTTTATGCAAATGCCCTTTGTCGATGATTCGACCTAATGCACGAACAATATTGGCTTCAAATTTAAAATCCATGGTCAGGTACGGATTGTCCCAGTCACCGATCACACCCAGGCGAATAAAATCATTACGCTGTCCATCCACCTGCTTACGCGCATACTTGCGGCAGGCTTGACGAAATTTTTCTGCACTCACCTTGACCCCGGCCTTGCCGACTTTTTTCTCTACCTGCAATTCAATCGGCAGACCGTGACAGTCCCAACCGGGAATATAGGGCGCATCAAAACCACTCAAGCCACGTGACTTGACGATGATGTCTTTTAAGATTTTGTTAACTGCATGACCAATGTGAATATCACCATTCGCATAAGGCGGTCCATCATGCAGAATAAAAGGGGGGCGTTGCTGCTGCTTGCCTAACTGGCGTAACTTGCCGTACAGATCGATATCCTGCCAGTGCTTGAGAAAAGCCGGTTCACGATTCGCTAAATTACCACGCATAGGAAATTTTGTTTGCGGAAGATTGAGTGTGCTTTTATAGTCGGTCACGATAGTTACTTTTTAAAATCCAAAATTAAACGTGTGTAGGTTGGGTTGAGTAAAACGAAGCCCAACAACCCGGTTCATATTCTGTTGGGCTTCGTGTTACTCAACCCAAGCTACGCAAAAAATGCCTTTGCCTGTTCGACATCTTTTTTAATCTGTGCCGTCAACGCATCCAGCGAATCGAAATGTTCTTCATCACGCAACTTGTGACGAAAACTCACCTGCATATGGCGGCCATAAATATCCTCATCAAAGTCGAACAAATAGACTTCCAGTAGCGCACGAGTCCCATTAACGGTGGGTCGCGTACCCAAACTGGCCACCCCCGTTAGCGGCTCGTTGTCCAGCCCGTAAACTTCCACCGCAAAAATTCCCTGCAAGGGTGAAACATTACGATGCAGATGAATATTTGCCGTGGGAAAACCCAGCTGCCGTCCAAGCTTTTCACCATGAGCAACCCGGCCACTCATGCGATAGTCGCGTCCCAGCAGTTCCTCTGCTATCAGCATGTCACCCTTTGCCAGCGCCTGACGAATACGGGTACTGCTAACTCGTTCACCGGCAACACTAAAGGTGTGCATATTCACCACCTGAAAACCATGCTTCTGCCCAGCGTCCTGCAACATGGAAAACGTGCCTTCACGATTTCGGCCATAATGAAAATCATCACCCACGACCAGGTATTTCAACCCCAGCCCCTTGATCAGAATATCCTCGACAAACTGCGTGTGCGACATTTGCGCCAGCATATCATTAAACGCCAGACACAAAACCCGATCAACGGCATAACGATGCAGCGCCTGCATTTTTTCACGAAAACGCATCAGCCTCGGTGGCGAAGCCTGCGGTGCAAAATATTCCTGTGCCTGCGGTTCAAAGGTAATCAAGGTGGTGGGTAAACACAGCTCACTCGCCTTCTCGGCAAGCTGGCCGATCACGGCCTGATGTCCCAGATGCACGCCATCAAAATTACCTATCGTCGCGACACATCCCTGATGACATTTACGAAGATTATGCAGACCTCGAATCAGCTCCATCATTCCAACCTGCAGATGTTTCCTGCCTCAATCATAAAGACGGCAATTATATAGTAATGGAATGGTTAGCGGAATTTTTTACCGACTCTCAGTCGGTTTACGCAAAATTGAGAAAGGCATTCCCAACAACCAGAGACAGGCAAAATATGCGCCCGCGCCAGCAGGAACAATTAATGCCAGGTGCAGCAGACGCTCAGTCACACCGACTTCGATCCAGTCGCTTGTTTCACCTGCCAGGCCGAGCAATAAAACCAGCATCATGAAACTGGCAATGCCAACCTGTAAAAACAGTTTCCACCAACCAGGCTCGGGCTGATAGACCTGCTGGCGACGCAGGCCGCGCAGCAACAAACTGGCATTGAGAATCGAGGAAAAGGTGGTGGCCAACGCCAGTCCCGCATGCGGACCACTGAAATCCAGATGCACCATACCCAAAACAAAAATCACATTGAAGGCCATATTTGCGGCCATCGCAATCAGGGCAATGCGCACCGGCGTACGCGTATCCTGGCGGGCAAAATAACCCGGAGCCAACACCTTCACCAGCGAAAAGCCTAGCAAGCCAACCGAATACGCCATCAAGCTCAAACTCGACATTTCTACATCGTGCGCTGAAAACTCGCCATGAAGAAACAGGGTACTCAATAAAGGCACCGCGAGCACCGCCAGAGCCACGGCTGCCGGTACGCCAATAATCAGTACCCAACGCAATGCCCAGTCAAGCATGTGGGAAAAAGCTTTGGGATCACCCTGAGTATGTTTCTCGGACAGCTTGGGCAGGATCACTGTGGCCAACGCGATACCAAACACGCCCAGCGGAAACTCAATCAGCCGATCAGAATAATACAGCCAGGAAATGCTGCCTGCGGTCAAAAACGAGGCGATCAAAATATCAAACAGCAAATTTATCTGCATCGCTGAGGAGCCAATGATTCCCGGCAACATCAGCTTCATAATTTTGCGCACGCCCGGATCACGCACACCCCAGCGCGGCCAACGCAGGAAACCCAGTCGATACAGCGCCGGGAACTGGAAGCTTAGCTGCACCATACCGGCGATAAATACCCCCCAGGCCATCGCCATGATCGGCTCATCCATCTGTGGTGCGAGCAACAAAGCCATCCCAATCAGAATTAGATTCAAAAACACCGGGGTAAACGCAGGCACGGCAAAGCGGCCATAGCTGTTAAGAATGCCTCCGGCCAATGCCGTCATGGAAATGAACAGAATATACGGGAACGTGATGCGCAACATTGCGGCTGTCAGATCAAACTGTTCAGGCTCATCCAGATAGCCCGGTGCAAATAACACCACTAACACAGGTGCCGCCAACACACAGAGCGAGGTCAATAAAAACAGAATACCGAGCATGGTGCCGGCGACATTTTGTGCCAGTCCCACCACCTCATCTGTTTCTCGGTTCACCTTGTATTCGGTCAGCACCGGCACAAATGCCTGTGAAAACGCGCCCTCGGCAAACAGCCGACGTAGAAAATTGGGAATTTTGAAGGCTACAAAAAAGGCATCCGTCGCGCCCCCGACCGGAAAAATAAACGCCACCACCATGTCACGCACCAAGCCGGAAATCCGCGAAACAAGCGTCATCGCACTGACGACGGCGGCTGATTTAATTAAACTCATAGTTAACGGCTTCCTGCACTATGCCTAAGCTGGGTATAAGTGGCTGTTTTTACTTGCTATTCATGAATAGTGCGCGAGCATAACATGTCTGCCCAGTAGCGACGAACCCAGACTAAAACAAACTCAAAAAGAATTGACAAAAACCAGCAAAAGTCCCAAACTACGCGCCTTTCCAAGTCTATAGATGTTCAGGAGAACAAATTGGCTAACTCAGCACAATCAAAAAAACGCGCCCGTCAGGCCGAAAAACGCCGCCAGCTTAACACTGGCCAACGCGCGACCTTCCGTACCTTTATTAAGAAAGCCCTTGCCGCGATTGATTCGGGCGACAAGGAACAGGCTCAGAGCGCCTATAAGACCGCCGTATCGGTTATTGATAAGACCGTGACCAAGGGCCATATTCATAAGAACAAGGCTGCACGTCATAAAAACCGTCTCAATACCCGCGTTCAGGCCATGTAAATCCAGCTAAAGTCTGCTGAGAATTGCATAAAAAAGCCGGTCATTTGACCGGCTTTTTTTGTGTCTGAA
>CAZIJT010000095.1:8990-10181 GCA_964539595.1 uncultured Thiohalophilus sp.
GCACTTACACCAGTACCAGATTATCACGGTGAATCAACTCAGCCTCATCGACATAGCCCAGCAGGCCTTCGATTTTATCACTGGGCTGGCGCATAATTTTGCCCACCTCAGCCGCACCATAATTCACTAGCCCACGCGCAATTTCTCGGCCTTCGCTATCAACACAGGCAACCATGTCACCGCGTGCAAAGTTGCCGTCTACGCCCATCACCCCCACCGCTAACAGGCTGCGGCCAGACTCCTGTAATACACGGATCGCCCCTGCATCCAGCACCAGCTGACCGCACATCTGCAAATGTCCCGCCAGCCATTGTTTACGCGCAGTCACCAGAATCTCACCCGCCTTGAGCAGGGTGCCAATATTGTCCCCTCGACGTAAGGCTTCTAATATGCCGGACTCGCGTCCCGAGGCAATCAGGGTTGACGCGCCTGAACGCGCCGCCAGACGTGCGGCTCGAATTTTGGTAGCCATGCCACCGCGCCCCAAACTGCCAGCCCCGCCTTCCGCCATCGCATCAAGTGAGGACTCACTGACTAGCGACTCGCTAATTAACTGGGCATCACTATGCTGGCGAGGATCACGATCAAACAGGCCGTCTTGATCCGTCAAGATAATCAGGTTGTCTGCTTCTACCAGATTCGCGGCCAGTGCGGCCAGCGTATCATTGTCACCAAAGCGAATTTCATCAACGACTACCGTGTCATTTTCATTTATCACCGGCACCACCCCCAGCGCCAGCAAGCTACCAATGGTGCTGCGGGCGTTCAGATAGCGTTCCCGATTGGAAAGATCATCGTGAGTAAGCAGAATTTGCGCCGTATGCCGACCATGGCGAGAAAAGCAGGATTCCCAGGCCTGGATCAAGCCCATCTGTCCTACCGCTGCCGCAGCCTGTAAATCATGCAGGGCATGAGGACGCTGTTTCCAGCCTAAGCGTGACATCCCTTCCGCCACCGCACCGGATGACACCAGCACCACGTCCATACCCTGATCCAGTAACACCACAATCTGATCCACCCAGCTCTGAATCGCAGGCAGATCCAGTCCCGCGCCATCCCGGGTCAACAGGGCGCTGCCAATCTTGATCACCCAGCGGCGGGCATTTTTGAGTTGTTTGCGGTCAGTCATGTTAAAAAGTGGCTAGTGGCTAGTGGCTAGTGGCTAGTGGCTAGTGGCTAGTGGCTAGTGGC
>CAZIJT010000096.1:0-10153 GCA_964539595.1 uncultured Thiohalophilus sp.
ATGACAAGGAAACCAAAAAGTTCACATGCTTCAAGCGTGCGCACGTTGATTTGGTCGACAAGTCTAAACTGTTCAAATAAGAACAGTGGATGGCCTGAGACAGACTTCGGTCTGTCTCAACAAAAAAACCGGAGTCGAGAGGCTCCGGTTTTTTTATGCATAATTGAAATGTTGTGTTGCCTTCAAGCCTTTGCTGTTGCTGGGCAGTGCCCACCCTGGAATGTGGTGTGAGATGGTAGGTTGCAACTTTTGCTGCTGCTGTTGTAGGGTGGGCGCTGCCCACCAAATGCCTGATCAATAAGCTACCTGAACTTTTATCCATATGGGTCGTCAGGTTATTAACCTTGATTTTTCAGATATTTATCCAAATATCGAACATTTTTCCACCTGTTTTCCGTTATAATACGCGGTTCCAAAGTAATTAATTCCGCCCGAAGGTATAGCTATGAGCGACAATCGATTTGAAGATATTCCCTTTAACAGTCCGGTTCAGCCGAACCAGCTTGAACTGGATACCAAGTTTTGTTTTAACTGCTATCCCGGCATTTCCTGTTTCAACGCCTGCTGCAAGCAAGCGGATATTACCCTTGCACCCTATGACATCATTCGTTTAAAAAATCGTCTGGGCATGAGCTCGGGTGAATTTCTCAAGAAGCATACCGTACCGTTTGAATTAGATGCCCAAGGCATGCCCGGTGTGAAAATGCGTACTACCGATGTCGATCCGGTCTGCCTGTTTGTCGATCCAGAAAAGGGCTGTACGGTTTATGAAGATCGTCCTTCAGCATGCCGCTACTACCCCATCGCCCTGATGTCATCGCGTAAAGCCGATGAATATCATGATGAACAGCACTACGCGCATGTGCAGGAAGATCACTGCATGGGTCACAAGGAAGATCGTGAAATTACCGTGGCACAATACCGCGAAGAGCAGAAAGTAGAAGAGTTCGACGAACTCAACCGCAGCTTCTACCAGCTTATTCTGAAAAAGAAATCTTCAGGTCCTGCCCTGGGTAAACCATCCCCCACCAGCTTCCAGTTATTCTTTTTGGTTTGCTACGACACCGATCGTTTTTGTGAATTTCTGAATACGGATAATTTCCGCAAAGTTTATGATCTCACTGATGAAGAGTTTGAGCTAATCAATACTGATGACGTAGAACGCCTGAAATTTGGCTACCGTCTACTGAAACAGGTTCTGTTCGGAGAAAACAGTATTCCCTTATTTAAAGATGCCTACGAAAATCGCATGGAAGAACGTGCAGATATTCTTAAGGCCAGACAGGAAGCCGAAGCCGCCTATTCGCGTGCCAAAGATCAGGAACCCTTCGAAAAATATATCGAGGACTGATTGACGGAGGCCAAAGCTAATATGGCTTTGGCCTCGGTCGTTTTCAGCCTTTACTGATACGACTCCTGAGCAACGACCGGTTTTTTAATATCAAAGAAAATTGCATATAACACCGGCACCACAATCAATGACAATACGGTGGCGAAGCTCAGTCCGACCATGATAGTCACCGCCATCGCTACGAAGAAGGCATCGCTCAGTAGCGGAATCATACCCAGCACCGTGGTTAGTGCCGCCATCGACACTGGACGCGCGCGCGATTGCACTGAATGAATGATCGCGGCATAGGCCTCCCGTCCCTGTGACAATTCGAGATTGATCTCGTCCAGTAGCACAATCGAGTTTTTGATCAGCATCCCTGAGAGACTCAAAAATCCAAGCGTGGCCATAAAATCAAATGGCTGTTCAAACAGGAACAGACCTACCGCCACGCCGATCAGAGCCAGTGGCACAGTCAGCCAGATCACCAGCGTCTTTTTGATCGAATCAAACAGGAAAATCACAATCAAAATCATCATGCCAAAAAACAGCGGAATGCCGCGCATCAGACCTTCGCGGGCTTCGGTCTGCGACATATGCTCACCTTCCCATTCGAATTCGTAACCGGAGGGCAGCGGAATCGCCTCAATTTTATCTTTAATTTTCGCAAACAAAATCGAGTTCATTACTCCCGGTTCAGGGTCGGCCATTACCTTAAACCAGCGTTTGCGATTCTTGCGGTTTGAACTGCTATCGACCCAGTCCACTTCATAGCCATTGGTCACCGAGCCAATCGGTACAAAACGACGCAGACCACTACTCCAGACCTGGATGTTGGTCAGCTCATCGGCATTAAGACGATCGGCTTCCGATGCGCGAGAAATGATCGGCAGCAACTCATCGCCTTCGCGATAAACCCCGGCCTGTACCCCGGTAAAGTTCATCTCCATTGAGATGGCTAGATCCTCGCGGGTCACGCCCACTTCGGCTGCCCGGTTGTCACTAAAGACGGGGCGGATTTCCTTAGTTTTTTCACCCCACTGAGTGCGAATTGCAATCCCGCCCGCTTCCCGGATAATCGTACTGGCCTGTTCACCCAGTGCATACAGCACTTCGGAATCGGCACCATAAAAAGTTGGCTCCACCGGTGGCTTACCCGGACCAAGTTTGAACTTATGAATGCGCGGGTTTACGTCAGGAAAGTGCTCGGCAATTTTTGCGTAGTAATCTATCTGCAATTGATCGATATCGTCCACATCATTAATCCCGATCAGCAGGAAGGCATAGGAAGACGGATCTTTTTCCGGCTGGTAGGTCAGAATGAAACGTGGCGAAGGCCGACCGACAAAGGTAGTAACATCACGAATGCGCGAGTCATTTAGTAGCATCTCTTCCAGTACTTTTGCACGTTCATCTACCACCCGAATATCGGTTCCCTTGGGCATATAGAAATCAATCATGAACTGATCGCGTGTGGCATTGGGGAAAAAGCTTTGCTTCAGTTCACCAAACAGCATCAGCGAACCGACAAACATTAAAACCAGCACCATAACTGTTTTCCAGCGGTTATCAATAAGCAAAGCAAGGTAATGCTTGAGGCCGTTATAAAACTTGTTATCGTAAGGATCCTGGTATTCTTTATTCGCATCTGGAGCCTTTAAAAACATCACTGCCATCAGTGGCACCACGGTAATGCCAATCAACCAGCTCAACATCAATGAATACAAAATTACATAAAATAGTGAACGGGTATATTCACCGGTCGAGTCCTGTGACAAACCAATGGCTCCAAAGGCCAGCACGGCAATGGCCGTTGCCCCTAACAGAGGCACCATATTTTGCGCCACCACTTCACTCGCTGCTTTGATCCTGTCCATGCCTTTTTCAAATCGGATCATGATACCGTCAATGACTACAATGGCATTATCCACCAGCATCCCCAGCGCAATCACCAGCGCACCGAGGGAAATGCGTTCCAGCATCACGCCCTGCATTTTCATAATAATGAACGCACCCAGAACGGACAGCACCAGCGCGGCACCGATAATCAGCGCACTGCGCATCCCCATAAAGATCAGTAACACAATAATGACAATCGCCACCGCTTCGGCAAGATTGACAATGAAGTTATTGATCGAGGCGCTAACCTGATCAGACTGAATAGAGATCGGGTGAATATCAAAACCGGCGGGAATACGCGCCGTCAGTTGTACCAGCTTGTCCTTGAGTGCATCACCCATCACGACTACATTGCCGCCCGGAATAGTTGAGATACCCAGCACGATAGCCACCTGCTGGTTTTGTCTTACTTTGTTGTTGAAGGGTTCCTGATAGGCGCGTTTGACTGTAGCGATATCCGCCAGATGAATCAGCGTCTGATTTTCATCTCTGCTGCCAATCACCAGGTTTTGGATATCTTCAACTGCATTGACCGTGCCGGTAGGATTGATACGAATATAATCATTGCCAGCGCGCACTTCACCGGCAGATACCAGTATATTTTTCTCATTCAGTGCGCTAAAAATTTCATCCAGACCGATGCCTAATTGTGCGATCTGCGCTCGATCCACGTCCACATAGATCACTTCCTGTTGTTCACCCTGGATCACAACCTTGGCAACATCTTTGACCAGTAATAATTCTTTGCGTAAAAATTTGGCAAACTCTTTTAATTCGGCGTAACTATAGCCATCCCCGGTCACTGCAAACAACACGCCATACACATCACCAAAGTCATCATTGATAATCGAAGGCTGCACGCCGGGTGGTAACTGTGATTGCACATCATCAATTTTGGAACGCAGCTTTTGCCAGATCATCGGCAGCTCATCCCGACCATATTCCTTTTTCATCTCAGCAGTAATGGTGGAGACGCCCGGCTTGTTAATGGAATAAATCCGTAACAGCTCGCCCATTTCCTGAATTTTCATTTCGATTTTATCGGTGACTTCTTCCTCGACTTCCCGGGCGCTAGCTCCCGGGTAGTGGGTAATAATCAGTGCTTCTTTAATTGTGAATTCAGGGTCTTCGAGTCGCCCCATGGTTTCATAGGAAATAATGCCGACAAATAAAGTCAGCAGGGTCAATACCCAGGTGATAACACGCTTGTTTATCGCAAGTTCGGCAGGGTTAATCATAATGCTATCCTAGAAGTGTCCGTCAAACAGACGCACTTTCTGCCCTTCATGCAGGTAATGCACACCGGCTGTGACCAGTCGTTCATTACCTTGCAGTCCCTGACGAATTTCAATCTGATCATTGATAAGCTGTCCCGTCTGCACTTCTTGTGCTTTCAGAATCATGTCATCGCCGACCACCCAGACCAGTTTTCGGTCAGCACCGGCTGGATCAGAAAATACCACGGACAACGGCACCATAAATACTCCCGCCTGCTGCTCATGAATAGCGGAAAGATCGGCTTCCACCTCGGCGGTCATGCCGGGAAGCAGGGTGATATCTTTCGGTGTCTCCATGGTAAAGGTTACCTCAAAGGTGCGAGTTTGTTCATTCGCACTGGTTGCCACTTCTTTGAAGTACAGAGGGTAACGTTTTTCGTCACCGGCAAACCGGGCAAAGACAAAGGGATGTTCTTTTTTATCCTGTTCGCTTAACATGGTGCGTTTATTCTTGAGCCTTACCATCAGACTTTCCGGCACCGCAAATTTCACATCCAGACTGTCGCGACTTTGAATTGAAAATACTTTTTGTTTTCCCAGTACCTGTTCATAATTTTCGATGTAGCGTTTTGCCACCCGACCATCGAACGGTGCTTTCAGCACCGTATAAGTCAGATCATTTCTCGCCCGTGCCAGATCCGCTCGCGCACTTTTAAATTGTGATTCCAGCTTGTCGAAATCCACTTTCGAAATAAAACCATCTTTTACTAATTTTTTCCCGCGATTATAATTGGCCTGCGCAGAATCAAACTTTGCCTGTCTGTCATTCACCGCCAGTTTGAAGTCACTCGGATCTAATTGAGCCAGCACGTCATCCTTCCTGACAAAATCACCATCTTTAACCTTAAGCGCAATTACTTTGCCGGAAACACGAAAGCCCATTTCCGCCCGCTTGCTGGCATAGACCCGAGCAGGAAAACGTCGCATATTAGATCCGACTTCCCCTCCCAGCTTAATCGTTTTAACCGGTCGAATAACGGGCGCGGTTTGTTCTTTGTCATTATTTCGGCCACAGCTGGAAATAAGAAATACAAGGGACAAAAATAGCGCTATAGATGTTGTGGATTTCATATACCTGTTCCCAATTCAATAAGCACGGTGCATTAATAATGCACCTAATAATAATTTTTATGGAGTAATGGAGATTATACACATCTGCGATTACAAGCAGAGGCATAATGAAGAATAAATGCCTCTTAGAACGGTTTTTTGTGAGTAGTGGGTAAGAATATGTGTGGCTAAGATCAGGTTGTCCCTGATTAATGAACGACCCCGCCGCAAGTGGACGGGGTAGCTGCGTATGTCGGCTCGGCTTCAGCCGTAGCTACGAATAGAACTTCGTTGCAAGCAGCGGGGAATTAAATCCAACGGAGATTAAAATAGTGCATGAACAACTACGAATAGTTGTTGTTATATCCGTAAATAGGTCCAGCCTTCACGCTGACGAGTAGCGGCCTGCGTTAATGCGGAGGGTATCACTTCAACACCGGGTAGCAGATCGAGATCAAAACCATCGTCATCTTTATGTCGGTTCAGAGCAATCTGGCAGGCAAGAAAACGAATATTTTTGTAGCTGGATTCCATTGCCAGAATTTTTTTGGCATAGGATGTGTCATTGTCTTCCAGCATCCTGATACCTTCACCATTGACCAGCACTTCAATCTGTACTTTACGAGTGGAGCCGGTTGAGGTCTTCAGAAGATACTCAGTTTCATCAAGTACGGCACGTAAACGCGCAGGGTCGCCAGAATTGACATGAACCATTAACTTCCATTCCTGCTCATGGGCAGCCGGTTGGCTATTGAACGCAGTGGTTTGTGCCAGTTCCATCAGTGTGGGCGAGCGTGTTTCATTTAGCGCGGTGTAATTGCCAATTGCGAGTCCGCTACCCAGTAACAGGGAGGCGGCCAGTGCGCGAAGGCTGTATTGTTGCAGGCGCTGTTTGCTGTGTGCTTCACGAGGCATGTTTTTGGATGAGTAATAGGCGAGTTGCACCATATCTTTTACTTTTTGCAACTTGCACAGGCGAGATGCCAGCTCTGAGTCCTGACGCATGTCATCCAGTAGCTGGCTACGTTCATCTGCGGCCAGCTCAGCATCGATGTAGGCATTCAAAAATTCATCGGAATAGGGGGATTTCATTTAATTCTCCTGATGTGTGCAACCTTTTTGCCTGACTTTCTGTTTACCTGCTCTGGATCTTCAAGCACCAGCAATTTTTCAGCGAGTGCTTTTCTGGCTCGGCACAGACGTGACATCACAGTGCCAATGGGAATTTCCAGACTTTCGGCAACTTCGGCATAGCTAAAGCCTTCCAGATCGACCAGAGTTACGACTTCACGCTGACCTTCAGCTAGCTGTGCGATAGCACTTCTTACCTTGGTAACAATATGTTGTTGTTCATGATGATGTTCAGGGGTGATTTCATCGGTTAGTTGTTCATGATCCAGTTCATCCATCTCGCGGTGACTGCGATAGTGATCACGCCAGCAGTTTCTGAGGATACCAAACAGCCAACCTTCTAACGCATCTGGATTTTTAAGCTGACTTACTTTTCTTAAACCCTTGGTTAGGGTGTCCTGTGTGAGATCATCGGCCAGTGCCGGATTCATGGTCCAGGAATAAGCCAGGCGATAGAGTCGTGGCCGCATAGCTTCGAGGCGTTGCCGGAGTTTGTGATCTCGGCTGAACAGATTTAATGGGTTCATAGATAGTGTTTCGCTGGTTCGGGTCATATCTGATACTGCCAGCCAGATATGTTTCACTGTGACCTGTCTATATAGACGCCAAAGCGTGTGAATTTATTCCCATAGATTAATCGGATTATAAATTATCATGTATTACAGCAGCTTATAAAATAATTATTTTTTTTGGAATAAACAGGGAGTTTGATGCGTCTTAATTAACACTCACACTCAAGAGCTGAAAACCGGAGAAGTCCTCTTCACAGAGGTACTGAATTTGCCCAGGGAAGGGATTTTTTTTAAGCTTTTGCATCGCAAGCCCCCCACCGTTTTTTGCCATTCATCCCGCAGCACAGCGCATAGAAAAAATCAGTTTTCAGGTAATAGTTTTCAGGCCATCCTTTGTTCCTAATAACAATACATCAGCCGGGCGCAGAGCAAACAGACCATTGGTGACTACGCCGGGAAGGTTATTCAGCTTTTGTTCCAGTTTGGTGGGTTCCATAATTTCCATATTATGAACGTCGAGGATGACATTGCCGTTATCCGTGGTGAAGCCCTCACGCAGGACGGGCTGTCCGCCGAGCTTGACCAGTTCACGCGCGACCATACTACGCGCCATGGGAATGACTTCGACCGGTAGCGGAAAGTTGCCCAGTACGTCGACCAGTTTGGAACCATCGGCGATGCAGACAAATTTTTCACTGGCAGCGGCGACAATTTTTTCCCGAGTCAGTGCGCCGCCCCCTCCCTTGATCAGGTGCAGATATTTGTTTGACTCATCTGCGCCATCGACATAAACAGACAGACCGTTAACTTCATTTAAGTTATAGACGGGAATACCATGGCCTTTAAGTCGATCTGCTGTGGCGATAGAGCTGGCGACTGCACCATCGATTTTGTTTTTAATTTTAGCTAGCTCATCAATAAAAAAATTGGCGGTTGAGCCGGTTCCTACGCCGATGATGGTGCCCGATACTACATATTCAATTGCCGCTTTGGCGACTTCCTGCTTGAGTTCGTCCTGGGTCATATATTTTCTCCTGCTAGATAATGTGCTGTTTTTTCTGCGCCTGCCGGGCTGATCTTAATTTGAAGACAGAAATCAGTCCTTTTCAGGCGGCAAAACTATTTAAACGGTCAATTGGCGGTGTCTGTGGGTCAATCCGTGTTGTTGATTTGCCGAGACACCATTATATTAGTGTCTGCCTACCGGTATCCAGCTTTATGCGGCTGGAGAATGACATCTGGAGTAAAAAACTTAATGAATCACGATTATCCTGCCATGATCCTTGCCGCACCGGTTTATGAGGTCGCAAAACAGACCCCGCTGGATCATGCGCCACTGTTGAGTCGGCGGCTGAACAATACTGTTTTGTTAAAACGGGAGGATCAACAGCCGGTTTTTTCCTTCAAGTTGCGGGGAGCCTACAACAAGATTGTTAGCCTATCTAAGGCAGAACGTGACTGTGGTGTTATCGCGGCATCAGCGGGTAACCATGCTCAGGGCGTGGCATTATCTGCGCGAAAACTAGGTTTGCAGGCACTGATTGTGATGCCAAAGACAACACCGGAGATCAAGGTCAGATCAGTGCGTGAGATGGGGGCTGAGGTGATCCTGCATGGTAATACCTATGATGATGCCTGCGATCATGCAAAAGTGATTGCAGTTGAGCGTGGCATGACCTTTATCCATCCCTATGATGATCCGTGGGTGATTGCCGGGCAGGGCACTATCGCTAGAGAATTGCTTGAACAAAAGTCGGTTATTGATGTGATCTTCGTGCCTGTTGGTGGAGGGGGGCTGATTTCTGGCATCGCCGCTTATTTCAAAAAGCATTCACCGGCAACAAGGGTGATCGGTGTAGAGCCGGATGATGCGCCGTGTATGTATGAAGCTCTGGCACAGGGTGAACGAGTAATATTGAAACAGGTAGGGATCTTTGCTGATGGTGTCGCGGTGCGTCAGGTTGGTGAGGAACCTTTCAGACTGGCACAGAAGTATGTTGATGAAGTGTTACTGGTGAGCACGGATGAAATCTGCGCCGCCATCAAGGATATTTTTGATGATACCCGTTCGATCACCGAACCTGCCGGTGCATTGGCTGTGGCGGGGATGAAAAAATACGTTGAGCGAGAAAATATCTGCGGCAAAGCACTGGTTGCCATTGATAGTGGTGCAAACATGAATTTTGATCGCCTGCGGCATGTTGCTGAACGTGCCGAATTAGGTGAGCGACGGGAAGCACTATTTGCTGCGACCATTGCCGAGGAGCCGGGTAGTTTCCGTCAGTTTTGTGAAGTTATTGGTCTGAAAGGTGTGACTGAATTTAATTATCGTTATTCGGACTCGGCTAAAGCACATGTTTTTGTTGGGCTACAGATGCCGGGTGGTGAAGAAGATAAAACGTGTTTGTTTGAACGACTGGAAGCAAATAATTATCCCTGTGTCGACATGACAGATAATGAAATGGCGAAAATGCATGTTCGTTATATGGTGGGCGGGCGTGTTGAAGGGGTAGAACATGAATGTCTCTATCGTTTTGAATTTCCTGAGCGTCCGGGGGCGCTGTTGCGTTTTTTGAACAAAATGGGGCAACACTGGAATATCAGCCTGTTCCATTATCGTAATCATGGGGCTGCTTATGGTCGGGTGCTGGTAGGTATGCAAGTTCCCCCAGAAGAAAACCAGCAACTACAGCAGTTTTTGCTGGAATTGAACTATCGTTACTGGGATGAAAGTGACAATCCTGCCTATACGTTGTTTCTAAGCTGAAAACGCCTAGGTGAAGAACACAGGCAATAAAAAAAGGGTCTGCATTTAACAGACCCTTTTATTTTTAGGCAGGTATCAGACTATTTACGTCTAGCCGACTTCTTCTTGCCTTTCTTTTTAGCCTTTTTCTTGGCCTTTTTCTTACCTTTCTTCTTCGCTACTTTCTTTTTAGCTTTTTTCTTGGCCT
>CAZIJT010000097.1:0-10052 GCA_964539595.1 uncultured Thiohalophilus sp.
ACATTGTAGGTGCGGCTTCAGCCGCACATGTTCGCCTGAAGGCGAACCTACCACTAATACCTCATCCGCTTGCGGTGGGGAGATTCATTATTTTGGGCGTAAACCAACTTGAAGCAGGCGTATGAACGATAAAAATACAGGCACACTCTATATTTTCTCCGCTCCTTCTGGCGCGGGGAAGACTTCGCTGGTGAAGGCCTTGTTGGCGGAAATGGAGGGTATCGAGGTATCGGTGTCGCACACTACCCGCGCTATGCGTCCGGGTGAGCAGGACGGGGTGGATTACCATTTTATCAGCAAGGATGAGTTTGAAAACAAGGTCGAAGCCGATGCTTTTCTTGAACATGCGCAGGTGTTCGATAATTTTTACGGTACGGCGCGTAGCAGTATCGAGGCGCGGCTGGCGGCGGGAGCCGATGTGATTCTGGAGATCGACTGGCAGGGCGCGCAACAGGTGCGGGCGTGGAAATCAGGTGCGGTCAGCGTATTTATTCTGCCGCCTTCGCGTGCGGCATTGGAACAGCGCCTGCGTGGACGCGGGCAGGATAGCGAGGAGATTATTGCCCGGCGCATGCGTGACGCGGTTAGCGAAACCTCGCATTATGCGGAATTCGACTATCTGGTGATCAACGATCAGTTTGAACTGGCTCTGCATGATTTACAGGCGATTGTCCGCGCTCGGCGTTTGCGCCAGTCGCCACAGGCGCAAAGCCATGCGCAGATGTTGGCGGCGCTGCTGGCCTAATTTAAGTTCGGTGGCCTAAGTCCTGATGATTGGCTATACTACGCGGTCCGGCTGGGTGGGGCTCCATCAGGGCGGACGAATTTTTGAATTTAGCGCCTGTGTCGTCGAGTCGGCGACTCAGGCAAAAACCGGAGTAAATTATGGCGCGTGTGACCGTTGAAGATTGTCTTGAAAATGTAGACAACCGTTTTGAACTTGTGCTGGTGGCGTCTAAACGCGCCCGTCAGCTGGCAATGGGCAAGGAGCCTCTGGTCGAAGCAGAAAAGGACAAGCCTACGGTGATTGCGCTGCGCGAGATTGCCGAGAATCTGGTTAACGCTGATATCCTCACCGAAGTGCCTGAAGTCGAGGAAGAAATCCTGATTGAAGAAGACGTGGTTGAGGATGAAAGCAGCGCGTCTGCTGGCGAAGCCGGGAGTGATGAAATTGATGTTGCAGCCGCCATTAAGGCAGCACTCGGCGGTATGGGCGGCATAGCGGGCATGGCGGCGGCGGATAAAGCCGAAGCTGCGAGCGACGAAGCCACGCCTGATGCTGATGCAAGTGAAGGCCGCGAGTAATCGCCCGCTCCGATAAGTACACTGATGTAAAGGGGGTGCCGGAGCCGTTTCGGATTCGGCATCTCTGTAAGGCTCTTGAAGAGTATCTGGAGCCGGAACAGGTTTCCGACGTTTATCGCGCTTACCTGTTTAGCGCCGAAGCCCACGAAGGCCAACGCCGCCTGAGTGGCGAACCCTATATTACCCACCCGATTGCCGTAGCACGGATTCTTGCCGAGCTGCATATGGACCATCAGAGCCTGATGGCTGCCATTCTCCATGACGTTATTGAAGATACGGAAACCGTCAAAGATCAGATCAAAACGCGTTTTAGCGAGGAAGTTGCTGAGCTGGTAGATGGCGTCAGTAAGCTGACCCACATCCATTTTGAGAGCCGCGCCGAGGCGCAGGCAGAAAACTTCCGCAAAATGATGCTGGCGATGGTGCGTGATATTCGGGTGATTCTGATCAAGCTGGCCGACCGGCTGCATAACATGCGCACTCTTGGGGTCATGCGTCCCGACAAGCGTCGTCGCATTGCCCGTGAAACCCTGGAAATCTATGGCCCGATTGCCAACCGTCTGGGCATGAACTATGTGCGTCTGGAACTGGAAGATCTGGGTTTCAAGGCCATGTACCCCGTGCGTAGCCGTATTCTTGAAGAGCGACTGAAAAAAGCACGCGGCAATCGCAAGGAAATTGTCAGCAAGATTGAAGACACCATTAATACTCGGCTGGCGCAGGAAGGCCCGGCTGGGCGCGTGCAGGGACGGGAAAAGCATCTTTATAGTATCTATCTGAAAATGAAGCAGAAGCATTTGCCCTTTTCAGAGATCATGGACGTGTACGCCTTCCGCATTATCGTTGATTCAGTGGATGACTGTTACCGGATGCTGGGTGTGATGCATAGCCTTTACACTCCCATGCCCGGACGCTTCAAGGACTACATCGCCATTCCCAAGACTAACGGTTATCAGTCACTGCACACGGTCTTGTTCAGCCCTTACGGTGTTGCGATTGAAGTGCAGATCCGCACCGAGGAAATGGACAAGGTTGCCGAGGCGGGTATCGCCGCCCACTGGCGTTACAAAACTAGCGAGTCGGTGAGCAATAATGCCCAGATTCGCGCCCGTCAGTGGCTCCACGATCTGCTGGAAATTCAGCAAAATGCGGGTAACTCAGAAGAGTTTCTGGAAAATGTTAAAATTGATCTGTTCCCGCATGAAGTCTATGTGTTCACCCCCAAAGGCGAGATTATGGAGCTGGCGCAAGGCGCAACCGCGGTGGACTTCGCCTACGCGGTTCACTCCGATGTTGGCAACCAGTGTGTGGCAGTAAAAATTGATCGCAGACTGATGCCGCTGCGCACCGAACTGTCCAGCGGCCAGACGGTGGAGATCATTACCTCCAAAGGCGCACAGCCAAATCCAGCCTGGCTGGATTTTGTACACACCGCCAAGGCGCGCTCCAATATTCGTCACTTTCTTAAAAACCTGCGCCGCAATGAATCGATCACCCTCGGTATTCGCCTGCTCAACAAAAGTCTGGCTGCACACAACAGCGGTCTGGATCAGCTGGCAGACGAGCAGATTCAACGGGTACTGGATGAGTACGGTTTTGATTCCATGGAAGCCATGTACAGCACCATTGGTCTGGGTAGCCATATGCCGATGGTGATTGCCCGTGCTCTGTTGCATGCCGATCATGCTTCGGGCGGTGACGCTTCGGCGCAGAACAAACCTCGACCTCTGGCGATTAAAGGTACCGAAGGTGCGGTGGTGACCTTTGCCAAATGTTGTCGGCCAATTCCTGGTGATCCCATCCTTGGTTTTGTAACCTCGGGACGCGGGATTGTGATTCACACAGAAGACTGCAAGAATGTGGCTGAATATCGTGGCCGCCCAGAAAAATGGATTGACGTAGAATGGGAAAAGGAAACTGCCGGTGAGTTCCCGATTGATATTCAGACGCTGGTAGAAAATCATCGCGGGGTGCTGGCCAAGGTGGCGGCCAACCTGGCCGAGATGGATGCAAATATTGAAAACGTTAATATCGAGGAACGCGATGGCATGCATTCCATACTCAGCTTTACCGTTGCGGTGCAGAATAGAAAACATCTGGCGCGCATCATGCGCAGGATACGCAGCCTGGAATACGTGATGCGAATATACCGGGTTAAGCGATAAAAAATTAAAGACAGACGATACAGGGTCAAAAAATATGAACCGAATAATTATTCAGACTGACAATGCACCGCAGGCCATAGGTACGTATTCACAGGCGGTAAAAATAGATAACACCGTATATCTTTCCGGGCAGATTCCACTGGTGCCGGAGAGCATGGAACTGGTCGAGGGTGACATGAGTGCGCAAATTCATCGCGTGTTCGATAACCTGCAGGCAGTTTGTCATGCGGCGGGGGGCAAATTAAATGATATCGTCAAGCTTAATGTATTCCTCATTGATCTCAATCATTTTCCGTTGGTGAATGAAGTTATGGCCTCTTATTTTGATCAGCCTTACCCGGCGCGCGCAGCGGTCGGTGTCGCTGCCCTGCCCAAGGGCGCGCAGATTGAAATGGATGCGGTGATGGTGCTGCCCTGATTTTCTATTTTGCATTCAGGTGGAAATGCAGTGAAAGATATTTACCCTGGCGATTTCTGGTTCCTATGTTCCTGCGTGGGAACGAGGTAATTTGAAACCTGTCTCCTGTATTAAAAGGACTTGATACTATGACAGAAAAAAACACGTTGCAGTCTCTCAAAGGCGTGGGGCCTCGGATGGTCGAGCGACTGGCAAAGCTCAATATTCTTAGCCTTTCTGATTTATTATTTCATCTTCCATTACGTTATCAGGATCGTACCTGTGTGCGAGCACTGGGCAGTTTACGTCCCACCGAAGAAGTGCTGGTCGAAGGCACGGTTGATCTTAGTGAAATAAAATTTGGCCGCAGGCGGATGTTGTTAACCCAGATCAGTGATGGTACGGGTTGCCTTCTTCTGCGGTTTTTTCATTTTTCTAATCAGCAAAAAGATCAACTTGCACGCGGCGTGCGGATTCGTTGTTTTTCTGAAGTGCGCCGGGGTCCCCAGAGTTTAGAAATGGTACACCCGGAATATCAGCTGGGTGCGGATATAGCCGCGCTTGATGGCAACGATAGACTGACACCGATTTATCCTGTTACTGAAGGTCTGCATCAGATCGGTATGCGCAAACTGATGGCGCAACTGATTGAACGCGTAGCCGAGAATAAAATACAACTGGATGAATTGCTGCCAGAAAAGTTGCGGGCAGAAAAAAAGATGCCGAGCTTAAAAGATGCTCTGCTGTATTTGCATCAACCGCCAGTTGACACCGGCGTGGGTGATTTGCAACAGGCGCAGCATCCCGCTTATCAACGTCTGATATTTGAAGAGTTGCTGGGGCATTATTTAAGTTTGCGTCAGTTACGTTATCGGATGCGCGCACACCTCGCCCCGGTACTCAAGGCGGGAGATTATGGCCGCCTATTTATCAAAGCTTTACCCTTTAGCCTGACGACGGCACAACAGCGTGTCTCGGCGCAAATACAAAAAGATCTGGATCAGCCACAACCTATGCAACGACTGGTGCAGGGTGATGTTGGCTCGGGTAAAACAGTGGTTGCGGTACTCGCCGCCCTATCAGCTGTTGAACAGGGTTACCAGGCAGTGATTATGGCACCCACCGAAATTTTGGCCGAGCAGCATTTCCATAATATCGAAGAGTGGATGAGTGCATTAGATATCCGGGTGACCTGGTTGTCGGGTAAGCTCAAAGCGGCGCAACGTCGGCAGGCGCTTGACGAGTTAGCGACGGGCGTAACCCAGATTGCGGTGGGTACGCATGCCTTGTTTCAGAGCGAGGTTAATTTTTCTAAACTAGGTCTGGTGGTGGTGGATGAACAGCACCGTTTTGGTGTGCATCAACGTTTGAGCCTGCGTGAAAAAGGCCGTGAGGGAAACCGTTACCCGCATCAGTTGATCATGACGGCGACGCCTATACCTAGAACCTTAAGCATGGCCGCCTACGCGGATCTGGATGTCTCGGTGATTGACGAGTTGCCACCAGGACGCAAGCCGGTGGAAACGGTGGTGATCCCTGAATCGCGCCGAGATGAAATAGTGCAACGGGTGCATCGAGCCTGCCAGCAAGGCAAGCAGGTGTATTGGGTTTGCACTCTGATTGAAGAATCCGAAGTCTTGCAATGTCAGGCGGCAGAAGATACAGCAGAGAAATTAAGGGTCGCATTGACCGACGTAAAAACGGCGTTGGTGCATGGCCGCATGAAGTCAGCAGAAAAAGAAGCTGTGATGCAGGCGTTCAAGCAGGGGGAAATTGATTTGCTGGTGGCAACCACGGTGATTGAAGTGGGTGTGGATGTGGCCAATGCCAGTTTGATGATTATTGAAAATGCGGAACGACTGGGACTGGCGCAATTGCATCAGTTACGTGGACGCGTTGGCCGGGGTGATCAGGCGAGTGCCTGTGTGTTGATGTATAAAAAACTCTCGCAGCAAGCGCGTGAACGGCTGGCGGTGATGCGAGAAACCAGTGATGGCTTTGAAATTGCGCGGCGGGATCTGGCACTACGGGGTCCCGGTGAAATTTTAGGAACAAAACAGACTGGACTTATGCAACTAAAAATAGCGGATCTGCAACGTGATCAAGCGTTAGTTGAAGAAGTGGCGGTAATCGCGGATGAATTGTTGGAAAATAATCCTGCGAGTGCCGAAGCCCTGATTAAACGCTGGACGGGAAGTGCTGGCCGTTTTGCCGAAGTATAAATAAATCAGTGCTTGCTGAGATAATCATCTATGGAAGCTCTGATTAATTCTGCCGTTCGTGGTGAGCTTGTCGAACCATGAACACCGAGTTCAATAAAATCAGCACCTTATAAATTACACCCTTCGACTTCGCTCAGGGCGAACGGAATAAATCAGAGATTCCCTATGTATTTCGGTGGCGGAAGACGTTCCTGTTTATTATTTTTTTTCGGTGATGGCAGAAAAAACCACCGCCTGATTGCGGCCATTATTTTTGGCAATATAAAGCGCCTTGTCGGCATTTTCAATTAATGTGTTTTCATTAGTTGCGCATTTTGGAAAACAGGAAATGCCGAGACTCAGGGTGACATGAAAGGGCGGCTGCTTACTAATATGCATTTGTGATTTTTCGACTGCGTTGCGAAGTCGTTCGGCAACCTGTAAGGCCACATCGTCTGCCGTTCCGGGCAGTAGAAAAATAAATTCTTCGCCGCCATAGCGGGCGACAATATCAATGTCGCGTGTGATCTCCAAAAATATCCGTGCCGTTTCGGTCAGCACCATATCACCGGCTGTATGTCCGTAGTTGTCATTGATGGTTTTGAAATAATCGATGTCGGCCATAATCACGGAAAAGGGTTTTTTGCTGCGCTTGGCTCGCAGCAGTTCCTGCTCCAGTCGTACCATAAATTCCCGCCGGTTGAACAGGTTGGTTAGCTCATCGGTCATCGACAAAGTCACCGCGCGAGTGTGCAGGTGGGCATTGCCAATAGCGCCAGTGGCGATATGTGACAGCGTGCTGAGCAGGGCGTATTCATCATCAAACAGTTCTTCACGCTGATGAAAATATAAATACAGTACACCCAGCCGACGTTTATGACTGACCAGTGGCAGGCAGACAAACGAGCTGATATTTTCCTGCCGTGTGAGTTTGCTAAGTGGGTGTTTATTATCGTCCAGATCATTGCTGAGGATATAATGGTTGTTGTTAAACACTTCATCTGCCAGACCGCCACGGCGGAACGACATATGTTTGACGAAGTGAGTGGATAAGCCCATGCTGTATTTGTCAGTAAAACCACGCGACTCGGCATCGTAGAGGACGATGGATGATGCCTGTGCCATGACGATATTCATGGCGCACTTCATCACTTCATTCAGCGTTTCGTTAATGCCAAGGGTGGCGTTGACAGTGACTGCAACCTCGTTCAATGCCGAGAGCTGTGCGGCGCGGCGCTCCATGGCTTCGCGGTTTCTGTCAACATAGGTTTCCATGGCGATAGCGATATCAAGAAAGACAACTTTTAAAATTGATTCCACTGCGGACAGGCAGTCATGTTCGCCGACTTTACTGTATTCAGAAAGTTGTGGAATTAGCAACGACAGGTATTTTCGGTAAGCGCCAATATACCAGCGAGGATCAAGGCCAATATGCTGGTGGGCGCGACCAATGCGGAAGCGATCGCGTAAATAGGCTTCGTTATATTCACCTGCGGTGAGTGAGGTAAAATAGCGTGTCTGGGATTCCTTAAGCTGATTAAGCGTGGCTTCATCAGGGATCAATGACTTGGAAAATTTAAACTTGAGCAGGTGGGCGTAAAACTGATCGACAAAAAAAGCAGGATCTTTTTTGAGGTACTGATGAAGATTTAATAGAATATGGATGTCGGCTTCATTAAACTCAAGAAAGCGCTTGAGTTCCTCAGCATCATTCAGTTCAAACTGTGATTCACTTTCAGACATCAGAGGCGTGGCCGGTTGGTTAATTCTTTGGGTTTAATTCTCCACTGCTTGGGGTGAGGTTCTAGTGTAGGTTCGGCTTCTACCCTGCGGGCACAGGTGAGCCGTGCTGTACGGCTGAAGCCGAACCTACATACGCAGATACCCTGTTCGCTTGCAGTTGGGTCGTTCATAAACTTATTTTTTAAGTATAGCTATTATTAACAGGTTATTTATTTTGAGTCTATTATTTGCTATTAACTGTAGATGGCTCGGCTAGATTAATCTTCAGTTAATTTTCCTCAGCTAAGCTGTATTTACCTTTCCATTACTAGTGAGAGCGATAATGAATAATCACAGGCTTATAAATATTCACATGACTTCACATCTTAGTCCGCCACTGTTTGCCCATCGCCTGTTGAGCCTGATGCTATCGCTGATTATGCTGTTGTCGTCACTGGCTATGTTCCTGTTGCCTGCGGATGCCGAAGCCATCCCGGTGTTTGCACGAAAATACAAGCTTAGTTGCAATGCCTGCCATGCGGCCTTCCCACGGCTGAATGAATTTGGTCAGCAGTTCGTAGATAGTAATTATCGCCTGCCGAACTGGAAAGATACGACCGTGGATACTGGTGACGATATGCTGGCGCTGCCTAGCTCGGTGCCGCTGGCAATCCGCGCTCAGGGCTATGTGCAGCAGCGTGAAGCGCAGGCCATTGACGTGACGAGTGGTGAAGTCGATGAGGCTACAACAGATATTCAGGGGCCGTATCTTATTAAGCTACTTTCCAGTGCGCCGTTGTCAGAGCACATCAGTTACTATTTCTACGGCATTTTTGCTGAGAAAGGCGACAACGGTACGATCATTATTGAGGATGCCTGGTTTTCGCATGATGATTTGTTTGGCAGCAATGTGGGTATGTTGTTCGGTCAGTTTCAGGTGTCTGATCTGATGTTTCCTCGGGAAACACGGCTGAGTTTTCAGGACTTCATGGTCTATCGAATGGCCGGGCTGACCTATGATCGCGGTCTGGTGCTCAATTATGATCTGGGGCCGGTGGGGCTGGATATTGGTGTGGTTAACGGCAATGGTATTAGTCAAAATTTGACTATCAACAGTCCCGGTTACAAACGTCCCGATCATATGTTCGACAATGATAACAACAAGGCGCTATTTACCCGGCTGGGTGTGAGTCCCGGTGGGGTGGACATGGGGCTATTTTATTATGCCGGTTCGCAGAAGAATGCCATCGGTGCGGCAGGTACGGTTAGTGGCACACGGGATACAGACAAAAATGCCTGGGGTGCGGATATATCCGGCAAGCTGGGAGCGAAGACCTGGTGGTTCGCGCAGGCTATCTGGAATGACTGGCAGGGCTTTATCAATGTCAATCAGGACTACCGCTGGTTCGGTGCCTTTGCGGGCGTAGATTATGTTTACAGCCCGCGCTGGACATACTCACTATTATATAATTTCACTGATGCTGGCGATCTGGACAACACCGATACGGTCTATGAAGGCATCAACATGAATAGCCTGACGGCGACGGCATCGTATTATTTTATGCGTAATATCAAAGCGGTGTTGGAAGTGAATGCGGATTTTCAGAACAAAGTTGAGCAGACCGGTATTTACTACACCGGTCATCTTACCGGCGAGAATTACGCACTGGTTGGGCTGGATGCCGCGTTTTAGCCGGGGTTGAGGGATTTTCAACGCAAAGACGCAACGGCGCGAAGGGCGCAAAGGTTTTTCTTGAAATAGCTGAACCCCGGAGGACATGGATGTCCCGCAGGACAAATCCAGCGTGCAAGCAATTTCCATCGATTCATTATGGTTCACCAAGCACAAATGTCGATGTCTTCATCCCTTACAAAGACTTTGCGCCCTTCGCGTCCCTGCGTTAAAAATGTTTGCTTGCATCGAAGCACTGTTTCCTTTCCCGCGATACGTGTAAAATTTCCCTTTTTGTCATGCTAAAAAGGCATGCGCGACGGGGCAGAGTTTGAATCGATTTGGTCGTCATCTTTATGAGCCGGTGTGGCGGGTGCGTTCGCGTTTGTTTGCGCACGCGGTTCCCACCGCTATGGGTGACTGGTTGTTTGATCGGGGCTCATTGACTCGTCGCCTACAGACTGCCAGTCCCCAAAATTTCCGGGTTGAGCTGGTGGAGCAGGGCTGGCGGCGACCAATGCTGAACGAGGCCGTACGTCTGGGCGTGTCTCCGGATCGAATGGCGCTGCTGCGACAGGTGTATTTGTTCT
>CAZIJT010000098.1:0-9955 GCA_964539595.1 uncultured Thiohalophilus sp.
TTTCCAGCTTGCCGCAAAGGGACCATTGTGCGCACTGCCATCGGTATTAATGACAATATTCGCGCCATTTGACCAGCTCCAGCAGCCGGGTAACTTAGCCGCGGAGCTTGTCTTACCTGCAACAGCTTGTGACTTGCCGGTATTTTTCTTTGCGCTTTGTGAGGCAACCGAAGCAGAAGCGGCCAGCGCAACAGTGGCGGCAGGCGCGGCGACACTTGTGCTCTTGCCTGAAGATATTGATGTGGCTTTTGCGCCTGCTGTGGTTTTAGCAGGAGCGGCAAGTTTATTTGCGCCGTGTGCGAGTTGTTTAGCTTCGGCTTCGCTGAGCAGGCGATCATAAATACGCAGATCATCCACACCACCGGCTAAATAATTTTTCCCACATGGCCCGCTGCTGCCAAGGACTATTCCTATGGCAAGGGGGGCCGGGCCGGGTTCGATTTTATAGGTGCTACTTCCCCCGGCAACTCTTGTATATACTGGCTGTTTCTCACCATTAAGGTAAAGGCCAAAGCGCAGTGCCGGATCGGTGGTAACACTTTCATCATAGTTAAATACGATGTGGGTCCACTCACCGACAGGCGGCGGCTTGGGCGAGTTCACCACGACAAACCCCTTGTGCGATAAGGTGTCGCTGTACATATTGACCAGGTTGTTTGCTTTATAGCCATCGCCGATACCCAGTGAAAACTGACGTTCATTTTTTTGCGGGGTACAGCCGGTGTGCCCCAGTTTTCCGAGTAACGTTGTATTCTTGTTTAACTTGCCCGGTTTTACCCACACGGCGATGCTGAATTTATTACCCGAATTTTTTTTATCACCATCCAGGTGCAGGAATTTGCTCCAGTTCTCAGCCGCCTGATCAAGGCCGCTTTTCTTGCCCGGTGTTGCCTGGTCACTAAAAACGTCATTGAGGATATTACCAAAGGTGATGTAACCACTTTTGCCGTCCAGTTCCAGCGCACCACCCACAGCCCCCTCAATCGGGGTCACGCCACCTACCAACAGGCCGTTATGCGCGCCAGCCGAATCTTTTAGCGTGGTGCCACTGAGTTGTTCTTTATCCATAGTCCAGTGAGCAACCAGTCCCCTGCTGGTATCTGGAGAAGAATTATTATTGCTACTTGAGGTTTTCTGGGAACCGGCACAGGCGAACAACAGGCAGGTACTCATAATTATCAGGGGGATTTTGATGTTTATTCTTCTTATCATTTTATACTCCTTGTAGGGTTATTTTTATTCTTCCAGCTAATCATTAGCTTTATTTGCACGGGAGAATAACAGAATTAATCACCATAAAACAGCAGGGGAATAGCAACGATACGCAGCGCACTATTGCAGATATGCCGCTGCGTACTGTTGTTGCTTAAGTATTTTACCAGCTCAAAACACCATTCAATATAATCGTATCGCTGGCATTGTTATTACCGGTATCAGGTATCAGGCGAACGTCATTATAGGTAACATGCTGCTGCGTTATATCCAGCACAATGGAGGTGCAAGCCTGTGGCGTATCTTCACAATCCACATAATAGCTATAGTACGATGTGGGTTCACTACCCGGGTCGGTGCCTGTTGTGCGCAAATAAATGGCGCTATATAAACTACCGTCATTATTAAAGCGAAAACTCATTGTACGGGATTCGAACTCCGTGGCACTAAGGATACGTTGTGACCAGTTGACTGTGACCGTGTTGAATACGTCAATCACGACCGGATCAAGGTTGGGCGTAAATGAAGTGCCAATGGTGTCGGCATCGTTACCCGTAACCGTGATAGTGCCCACATTACCACCCGTAACCGGAGGTGGCGTACCGCCACTACCGGATGAAGCAGGTGTGGCTGAGATTCGAGTGCCCGTAAAGCTACCCGACGCACCATCATCATCGATCCAGGTTCCACTGACATTACCCGTACGACTGAAGTTGCCCGAAAATATCGCGCTACCGACTGTGCCGCTCATGCTTGATTTTCCGCTGCTGGACAGGTTACCTGATATCGTATCCGGCCCGTAGGTGTCCGATGTGCTGGTACCGCTGATATTGCCATTGATATCAACAGTGGCGCGCCAGCTACCCGTGTCGTCACCTGTGAAACTACCTTCATAGTCGCCGGCAAACAGGCCAAGCAAGTTGCTGCGAAAAGTATTTTTTGCCTGTGTGCGCGTAATCATAGAACGTGCCTGTCCGTTGCTGCTGGTGATGGCGCTGATTAAAACCTGTAGCGTACCATTCGCTTCAAAAGTACCCTCGGCAAGACTGAAATCAACGGACTGCCCATTGGCACTATTCGTGGCATTAGTTGTGATGGTGATACCGTTGGACTCATCGCCATCTTCATCAATGGATTGCAGGAACATAACTATATTCTGTACCTGGATATTATTTTCATCAGTCGCGCCGTTGACCAGTTCGACCGGCGTGATAATCGCCTGTCCGACTGTCTCACCGATAAATACATCGCCGACATAAAAACGGATGCTTTCACCATCACGGTAACTGAATTGCCCCTGCGCATCGGTAACACCCGTGGTGGTCAACGTTTCATAACGCAGACCGATAACCAGGCTGTCGATAAATTTCCCCTGTTGTTCGGTGCTGGCTGGTGAGGTGTTATTCTCCTCACCGCCGCCTCCCCCGCCACCACATGCGATCAGAAATAGTGATGCCAACAGCAGCGGAAAGATGTAAATATGTGTTTTAATTGTCATTGAATATCTCCTTATTCAAAATAAATGCAGGTATCTGTGTTCAGGCTGTATTAACCTTGATCAGCAGACACTTTTCCATAACAAGATGATTTTTAATAATAATTAATAATAAGTATTACGTTTTCATGACAAATTCGACCTATATTGCGCATACTGCCAGTAACAATGAAGACACGGGTTACTACGCCGTGGATGCCCGGCGGGTGATTCAGATCTTCGAGCTGTTTCAGATGCGCCCCAGTCATTTTATTGCCAGCGGTGAGACCGGGGCACATGGCCTTTATTATGATGCCCGTAAAATCATCAAGGGTCGTACAGGCAACAAATGGGGGCACCATACATCCCGGGCGATTAAAAGTTTTTGTCAGTTTACCCAGTCGGAGAAAGGCGTCCTGTTGCCCTGGCGGGAACTGGTCGAACACCGGGATTTTTATGATGGCAAAGAAGGCGCGGGACGACGCACCGGCAATCTGTTATTGACAGAAAATCGTTTACGGGTGGAACACACACGCTTAATAGCAACCCGTCAACAACGCGCTCTGACTCAGGAACAACTGGCCGAAAAAGCGACATTACCGCTTCGATTTATCGAAGCAATAGAAAGTGGTCACTGGGAAAGCGTAGCGGAATCTACTGCTGTAATTATCAGCGGAGTATTGGCAGTTGATGAGCAAACATTATTTACGAAAATATCGCTTGTCGCCGAAGTGGGTGCGAATGAGCCGCACGCCGGTTCAGAAACGGAGCCTCCGGCAGCAATACCCCGCGCAGCGATTGTCATTAGATCCGGCTATATGAAAAAGGGGTTTCTACTCGGCTTGCTGCTCGGGCTTGGTTTATGGGCGGGTTATTCATTCGACTGGCATGAGCCCGTCAAACTCGACTGGATTGCATTACCACAAACAGGTGCAGGTGTGGTTGAATTTACCCGACACGAAATCAGCAACCGTGACTACCTGCAATTTGTTCAGCAACAGCCGAATTTTAACCGGGAAAATATCCTGCCGGGAAGGCATGATGGCGATTATTTAAAACACTGGCTGACAACTGATCAGTATCCGGCGGATGTCGGCGATCACCCGGTAACCTATGTATCCTGGTATGCCGCTGATGCTTATTGTCAATGGGCGGGGGGGCGCTTGCCCTATCTGAAAGAATGGCATCTGGCCACTCAATCCATGCAAAAAGATCTGAGCATAGATAAGATTGCCATGATCAACCTTTGTGACAGTCGCTGCGCGACACGCCAAGGCATCAGCCCGGATCGTTCAGCAAAGGATGTAACGATTGATGATGGTTATGCACAGACTGCCCCGGTCAGCGTTGGCTTCAGCAGCGATAACGGTTTAACGCACCTATATGGTAATGTTGCTGAATGGCTGTCTGAAACTTCGGGCGAACAGGGCGAGATGATCGGCGGTTCATTTCTGTCAACGCTGACGGAAGCAGTGAGCACTAAACCTGTGCCTGCGGCCAAACGTCTGGCCAGTCGGGATCTGGGTTTTCGCTGCGCCAGAATAGTACATGCGAAAACAGACGAACCTTGAATATGTTGCATTATTTATTACCGGGTTTATTTTTATTAATGGCCGCACATTTTACCCCGGCTATCGCCTCAGAAAATAATCTGCAGGCGCTGGTTGATGCCGCTCGGCGCCTGCCGGTAAATGATCCCGAAAAGGAACGCCTGTATCGAGATGCCTTAAAACGCTCCCCCGCAAACCCGCAGGTGCTGTTTAATCTCGCGCTATTACTACAGGCTAATGCCAGATATGCCGATGCGATTCCTTTTTATCAGGATGTGCTAAAACAGGATCCAGCCGATGCGCTCGCGCACTATAATTTGGCCAACGTGATGCTGGCGCTGGATGATCCCAGTCTATGGCAAGCTTGCGCCTGGCATTTTCGGCAGTTCATGGAATATGCAAAAAAAGATGTGCGATATAATCAGGCAAAAAAATCCCTGAACACACTGGAAGAAAATCTGGCTGCACTCTATTCCGGTTACCGGAATAAACATTATTCACATGCTCAGCTGGCAAGTATTTTAGGACAGATCGACACAACCGATTCTGTTCGAGGCAATTCAAAATATGATGGCCCCCGCCTGCCGCTAATGCTTAACTTCGCCCCGCAGTCGGCAACGCTGACACCCCTGGCCAAACAAAAACTGGATGAAGTCGCAGCGGCATTAAAAATACCGGCGCTCAATAGCGACCGAATCCAGATTGAAGGCTACACCGACAGCCATGAACACCCTGAGTTTAAACAACGTCTTCGATATGCACGTCAACGGGCGGAACAGGTCAAAGCCTATCTGGAAAACAAACATCATCTTTCTGCAGAACGTTTTAGTATTAAGGCTGTTGCCGATCTCGAAATTATCTCGGCGAACAACACGCCCGAAGGACGGGCAGCGAACCGGCGGGTGGAACTGTACAACCTTGGAAAAGGTAAAAAAGTTGCAGCGCCGCTTTATGAATAAAACCGCCGACTTTTAAAATTCAGATTGAATCACAAAACCGGCCCAGTAATACGGGTGATCACTCATCGCATTTTTTCGCAGGTGCTCACGCAAGCGTGACTTTGCCAGTCTCAGAGCATGCTTCGGTTGCATGCCGGAAAACCAGGCGCGGTAAAATTCTTCCATCAACCATGCGGTCGGTTTATCCGCTACCGGCCAGAGACTCATAATCACATTTTTAGCCCCGGCCTGACGAAAGGCGCTGCGCAGATTACCTGCACCGTCACCCATACTGGCCATGTATGACTGATTATCCACGATTGCACCCAGGCCGGTATTACAGGCGCTGAGCACCACCAGTTCAGTACCCAGAAGGTTAAGCGATGCAGCATCCGCTGCGCTAAATAAACCATCCGTTTCAAACGCATCAATCTCAACACCGGCAATTAACTGATTAGCACCGGACAGGGCAAGGCCTGAATTCAAGCGGGACAAAATCCACGGGTACGCCAGATACCAGGGATCAGCTCGACGAGGATTGATCTTACGCAGATCCTGAGCCTGCCAGTCATCCGATAAAAAATATCCGTGACTGGCGATGTGAATAAACTTTGGATTATTGCGTTCAAACAGGGCAAACTCGCTGGCTTTTTTTCCGGACAAAAATACCACCTTGTCCGGACTTAGTTTTTCAATCGCTCTGCCCTCTTGCGCCGTATAAGCAAGGGGTGCAAAAAAACGCGGCCATGAATTGCCGCCTTCACGTTCCAGTCCGGCAATATTCAGATCGGCGGCAACTGTTTTCAATCCACCACCATAGTCGGGATCAGCCAGAATAATGCCGGGGCTTGTTGGCATGTTCTGATTGAGTCTGGCCTGATGCCAGAATTGTTGTGTCAGCATCGACCAGCTATCGCTATAGGATATAAGCGTGTTGTTGTGCAGTAGTAATGAAAATGGCAACGCATTGAGTGCGCCAGCAGGAGAGATCACCATTTCAGTGGTTTCATCAAACTTTATCGAAAGCGGTTTTATTAACGCATCAGTCAATTGTTGCTGTTCTTTTTCAAGCAAAGATTTATTCAAAATAGCCTGCCGCAGTTTTACCACATGCCTGCTGATACGAATGGCCGGACCAAGATCGGAAAAATGAATGGATATTGCGGGATTGTTACTTGAAAAACTGAAAGCCGCGTAGTGATCCTGACCGTCATGAACATTGTTATAAACAATATATTCGATAAAGGTTTTGCCTGAGCCGGATCGGCGCATGTCATTTACGTTGGGCGTAAGTCGTTGCCAACGTGCGTATAAAGTTGACAATTGTTTAAGCTGATTTTCCAGTGGGGTGACTTGTTGCTGCCACCTTGCATTGCTATACGTGGCGCGATCACCCAGGCCATCCAGTGTTTCCCAGAATAGCGAGTTATTTGGAACCGGCGGTTCTTTTCTGCGACTGGATGCAGCAGGATTCTCACCAACAAAGCCCAGCACATGAGAAAGCGAGCGATTTAATTCTGTGCGCATATTGGCGATGCGTGCGTCCGACCCCATGTAACGTTCCTGATTAATGAAGCCGCCGGCATAGGCGCGATCCCATGATGGCTGACCATAACTAAGCTGGAATATCTCCATGATGCTCTGGTAGTTTTGTCGGGTGGGAACCTTGTCCCAGTATTCACGCGCATTTGAGTTGAGCCGATACTGTATATTCGAATATTCCATTGCCGACTGAAGATAACGCTGCTCCATCAATATCGTATCCAGCAAAGGCGATTGAAGCTGATTAAATAAACGTTTCTGTATGCCTTCATCCGCGCTGATGCGGCTCTTGCTGAACCAGTACCAGTTCAGGCTCGCGATCAGAACATCATTCGTGGGTTGCTTTAATGAAACAAGCGCCGATAACAATCTGTTTTTACAATTGGAATATTTCCCCGGCCATTCGTGGATTTTAGGCGCAAGGCAACGCTTTCCATCGGCTCGTAGCATTTTAAGAAAAGCCGCATTGTCTGCAGGCGTTGATGCCATTTTATAAAATTGAAGCAGAGTCGCATTGTCCATGCGTACTGAATTTGATTCAGCAGCTATCAATATGGAACTAGCCCAGCATTGACTGCCAACTAAAATACATAACAGTAGGAGACTACGGGTGAATATCATTAATTGATTTTGTCACTGCAATGAATGTCTTTGATTCAGGGTGGTTTCAGGGGTTTCGAGAAGTTTATGTTCTTCATCTTTTTTGCTATAGGCTATTTTTCACCCACAAATTTTTCTGATGAGGCTTATATGTTAATTCCATCAATGCGGCTAAGCCCGGCATCATAATTTTCTTTTTTGATTACCCCTTCTTCAAACAGGCGGGTGAGTTCTTCGCGTTCAAATACCATCATCTGTTTTTTATCCAGATTCACATCCTGTGAGACCAGGAGGATACGGGTTTTCAGTTCGTCGGTGAATTGTCGGCACTCTTTTTTGTCGGGCTTGTTGTGCAGAATATGGAGTAAGACACAATTGCCATAGCGGCTGCGAAACTCCATTACATTGGGTGAGCGGTAGATAAACATCAGTAGTGAGGCTAAGGTCAGCAGCAGCAGGACGATGACGAAGGGCAGCAGGCGTTGCAGCATTTGCCCGTCGGGGTGAAAAAACATGAAGGCGGTATAAATCAGCAGGGTGATGGCAAAGTAGCTCAGTCCCATCATCCAGCGCCAGGAAAAGCGCCGATGATGCACTGGCCAGGGCTGGAGCATGTTTATTTTTAACGTGTAGCTGCGTTCACCCAGCAGATTATTTTTTTTAGCACGAATAAAATGATCGTTCAAAATTTCAAAGCTGCGGACTTCACCATTGCTGCTGGTCTTTTGCACCAGTTTACGATTGACGATTTTCTCGGAGGTTGATGTCGGCATTAAATGTTCTTTTTAACCATTTGTTTTTTGTACGGAAATCATACCGGAAAAACAGCAGAATGAAAGCGCTAGCGGATCAGGATTTTATTTTTTGGAACTCCTGCGCGTGGCGTGAGTCACAAGCTGAAGTTATTTAGATAGATTCTAAAGCTGGGCGATAACAGGAGATCCACCATGCTGATCAAAAAACCGGCCACGATTAAAGCCTCTGAGATCACCGAGGAGGCGGTATATCACGGGCGGCGGGAATTTCTGGGGGGCGCAGGGGTGCTAGGGATGGGGTTGTTGACCTCGTTGCCGGGGCAGGTGCTGGCAAGCAATCAGCAAAAACTGGCCTTTAGCCGTAATTCGCAGCATGCGACTACGGAAGAATTGACCGAGCGGGGCAAAATTACTGCCTATAACAATTACTATGAATTTGGCACCGATAAATATTCACCGGCCAAGCTGGCACATACGCTGACCACCCGCCCCTGGTCGGTGACGGTTGAAGGGGAGGCTGAAAAAACTGGTGTGTTTAATCTGGAAGACATTCTTAAAAACCGGCCACTGG
This sequence comes from uncultured Thiohalophilus sp., assembly GCA_964539595.1. Classification (GTDB taxonomy): domain Bacteria; phylum Pseudomonadota; class Gammaproteobacteria; order UBA6429; family Thiohalophilaceae; genus JAADGZ01. The sequence continues at coordinate 8,643 of CAZIJT010000098.1, forward strand.
AAGAACGCATTTACCGCCTGCGTTGTGTTGAAGGCTGGTCGATGGTGATCCCCTGGATCGGTTTCCCGTTGGCGGATGTGCTGAAGACCTTCGCACCCACGTCTAAAGCAAAATATGTTGAATTTACCACGCTTGCCCGGCCCTCCGAGATGCCGGGCTTGAGCCGTAAGGTATTGGACTGGCCTTATGTGGAAGGCCTGCGTATGGATGAGGCCATGCACCCGTTAACAATACTGGCGGTGGGGCTGTATGGCGAGACCCTGCCCAACCAGAATGGTGCGCCGCTGCGTCTGGTTGTGCCCTGGAAATATGGGTTTAAGAGTATCAAATCGATTGTTAAAATTCGTTTTACCGAGCAGCAGCCAACCAGCTCATGGACGCGGGCAAATTCGGATGAATACGGTTTTTATTCCAATGTTAATCCAACGGTCGCGCACCCACGCTGGAGTCAGAAACGCGAACGGCGTATTGGCGAATTTCTCAAACGCAAAACGCTAATGTTCAACGGCTATGAGGATGAAGTGGCGTCGTTGTATAGCGGTATGGATCTAAAGAAATACTTTTAATGAGTCCACAACTTTTATTTTTGAAACTCAAGCCGCTGTTCTGGCTGGCCTGTCTGCTACCACTGGGATTACTGGTGTTTCGATTTATCAGTGACGAGCTGGGTGCCAATCCTTTTGAAGTGCTGACCCGGGAAACGGGAGAATGGACATTACGCTTTTTATTGTTGACCCTGCTGATGTCGCCGTTGCGGGCAATATTGGGACAGGGCTGGCCGCTGGCCTATCGACGCATGCTGGGACTGTATGCTTTTTTCTATGCCTGCGTGCATCTGTTGACCTACATCTGGTTCGATCAGTTTTTTGATGTCGAAGAAATCCTGTTGGATATTATCAAGCGGCCTTTCATAACGCTGGGGATGCTGGCTTTCCTGTTGTTGCTACCGTTGGCCATGACCTCGACCAAAAACATGATGCGGCGACTCGGGCGAAACTGGAAAAAGCTGCACCGGCTGGTGTATCTAATTGGGATCCTCGGGGTGGCGCACTTTCTATTGCTGGTCAAAGCTGATTTGCTGGAGCCGATTATTTATGCGGGTATTCTCAGCCTGCTGTTGGGCTACCGTCTGTGGCATGCAGATGGAATAAAATGGCCATATTTCCGTCTATTGCAGAGAACCTAAATTACTTTATGGTGTTATTCCCCCGCAACGTGCTGCGGGGTAGTTTATTAATTCCCCGCTGCTTGCAGCGACGTTCTATTGTAGGTTCGGCTTCAGCCGTACCAGTACGGCTGAAGCCGAACCTACA
>CAZIJT010000099.1:0-9871 GCA_964539595.1 uncultured Thiohalophilus sp.
GCAGCGTATCTTCCAGCGCCAGCTGCACGAGAGGACGATCCGCATCCACCATCATCTCCAGCAAATTCATGCCTGACAGATCCGCCGCTTCGTGACCACTTAGTTGTTCAAATTCAGCATTCCATTGCAGCAGACAGCCGTCAGCATCTAATGAATAGTAAAGTCCAGCAGATTGTGTAAACGAGGCTTTAGCAACCTGGGGTAAGTGCGACATATACAACAACCACGCCTTTTTTATTTCTCAGTGAGTTATGCCTGCACTATCAATTCTAGCAACCAATCCTGGCAACACAGGTTTTAACTCTATCGGCAAAGTGTGAAAAATAATGAGGGAATTTTGAGCACGGCTAATTATCTGATTCACGCATAGCCCCGCCTTTTAGAAAGAAGCGATGGCAAAATCCTTGAATCAGAATAGCTTACAGGGGATTTATAAGATCAAACGTTAAAGCGGAAATGCATCACATCCCCGTCATGGACAATGTACTCCTTGCCTTCCAGACGCAGCTTGCCTGCCTCTTTCGCGCCCGCCTCACCCTGATACTGAATGAAGTCATCGTAACTCATCACCTCAGCGCGAATGAAGCCTTTCTGGAAGTCGGTGTGAATCACGCCGGCCGCCTCAGGGGCAGTGGCTCCGGTTTTCACTGTCCAGGCGCGGACTTCTTTGACCCCGGCAGTGAAATAGGTCTGTAAATCTAACAGGTTATAACCGGCACGAATCACTCGATTCAGACCCGGCTCATCCAGCCCCATTTCATCGAGAAATTCTTTCAGATCGGCCTCGTCCAGCTCGACCATCTCGGCTTCAATCGCCGCACAAACCGGCACTACTGGCGCGCCTTCGGTTTCGGCAAACTTGACCACGACATCTAACAGCGGATTATTCTCAAAGCCGTCTTCGGCCACGTTGGCAATAAACATTGTGGGTTTGGCGGTGAGCAAAAATAGATCACGAATTTGCAGCATTTTGTCGGCATCCAGTCCCAGCGTGCGTACCGGCTCGCCCTTGTCCAGATGGATTTTTACCGACTCCAGCACCGCTAATTTGGCAATGGCCTCCTTGTCACCGGAGCGGGTCATTTTCGTGGTTTTGAGAATGGCTTTCTCGACTGAATCCATATCCGCCAGCGCCAGCTCGGTATTGATAACATCGATATCATCCAGCGGGCTGATCTTGCCGGCCACATGCACAATGTCGTCATCTTCGAAGCAACGCACCACCTGCGCAACTGCATCGGTTTCACGAATATTGGCGAGGAATTTATTACCCAGCCCTTCACCTTTAGAGGCGCCCGCCACCAGCCCGGCAATATCAACGAACTCCATCGTGGTTGGCAATACGCGCTCAGGCGAAACGATTTCCGCCAGCGCATCCAGACGTGAATCGGGCATCGGCACAATGCCCACGTTCGGCTCAATCGTGCAGAACGGATAGTTCTCCGCCTGAATTTCCGCTTTGGTTAACGCGTTGAAAAGCGTGGACTTGCCCACGTTGGGCAGACCGACGATACCGCATTTAAATCCCATGTTTTTAGTTCCGAGTAGCTAAATTGTACGGTTTGTAGGTACGACTTCAGTCGTACAACCCGCACGATTGAAATCGTACCTACACACTATGTAATTGATTCATGGCTTTTTGCATTTCGCCTTTCACCACGGTTGGTAATACTGATAGCGCGCGTTCAATCGCACGATCAATCTCAATCTGATCATCAGTGGAGGTTTTCTTCAGCACATGGCCATGTACTTTACTTTTGTTGCCGGGGTGACCAATGCCCAAACGCAGGCGCATAAAACCATTGCCGCCCAGTCGGCTGATGATGTCACGCAGACCGTTGTGACCGCCGTGACCCCCGCCCTGTTTGAGACGGGCGACACCCGGAGCCAGATCCAGATCATCATGCACGATCAGAATATGTTCCAGTTCGATCTTGTAGAACTGCGCCAGCGCCAGTACCGACTGACCACTGTTGTTCATGAAGGTATCGGGTTTTAGCAGCCAGACATCCTGCCCGGCGAGATGCGTGCGTGCGATCTCACCATAAAACTTTTTTTCCGCCCGAAAAGGTGTGGGCGGATTCAGGGCATCCAGAAACCAGAAACCAGCGTTGTGCCGCGTATGTTCATATTCGGAACCGGGATTCCCCAGTCCAACAATCATATGTACACGCGCAGACAACGCTGGTCTCCGTTACGACGAAAAATCTATTCTTCGCCGCCTTCCGTTGCAGCTTCGCCTTCGGCTGCTGCTTCACCTTCTTCAACATCATCAGTCTCTTGTGCGCCGCGCGCCATATGAATACTAACAATGACCGAATCATGACCTTCACCATGAGTCAGCTCAACGGCTTCGACACCGGCAGGCAAGCTGATTTCAGACAGATGAATGGAGGCATCCAGTTCCAGTGCGCTAATATCCACGTCGATAAACTCAGGCAGATCTTTTGGCAAACAGGAAATTTCAATTTCGGTCTGGCTATGGCTAACCAGTCCACCTTCTTTCACGCCCGGCGCATCTTCTTCATTAAGGAAATGTAGCGGTGCATGAATACGCAGTTTTTCATTTGCGCTAACACGCAGTAGATCCATATGCATAATCACTGGCTTGCTAGGATGACGTTGCAGATCTTTAAGAATCGCCTGCTCTTCATTCTTGCCTTGTTTAATGGTCAGAATATGCGAATAAAAGGCTTCGTTTTCCAGCGAATGCATCAGCGTATTATGCTTTACAGAAACGGAAACAGGATCTTTGCCTGCGCCATAAATGACAGCAGGCACCATGCCCGTACGGCGCAGGCGGCGGCTCGCACCTTTCCCCAGATCCGTACGTGGTTCTGTTTCTAGAACAAAATTATTACTCATTGGTGTATCTCCAAAATTAAATAAAACAAACGTCATCTCACTCAGGTGAAACAACGTCCTGCCACCGCGACCAAGGGCAGGTTCGATGCTGGCCTAAAGCCAGCTCAATCTCTCTTCGTTAATCGAAATTAATCGACGAACAACGAGCTAACTGATTCTTCATTGCTGATGCGACGCATCGTCTCCGCCAGCAATTCGGCAATACTCAATTGCCTGATTCGTTTGCACTCACGCGCAGCAGAGGACAGAGGAATGGTATCCGTGACAACCAATTCATCCAGCTGCGAGCCGTTAATATTTTCCAGCGCTGCACCCGATAGCACCGGATGAGTACAGTACGCGACAACGTGTGACGCGCCTTTCTCTTTCAACGCTCCGGCAGCCTGACAAAGAGTACCGGCGGTATCCACCAGATCATCGACGATGACACAGGTACGACCGTCAACATCACCGATAATATTCATCACCTTGGCTTCATTTGGCCGCGGACGACGTTTATCGATGATCGCCAGATCAGCATCATCCAGTCGTTTGGCCAGCGCGCGGGCGCGAACCACGCCGCCCACATCCGGCGACACCACCATCAAGTTGGGGTATTTCTGTCGCCAGATGTCGCCCAGCAAAATCGGTGAGGCATATACATTGTCCACCGGAATATCAAAAAAGCCCTGAATTTGATCGGCATGCAAATCCACCGTCAGTACACGGTCGGTTCCGGCTACGCCAATCATATCCGCCACCAGCTTGGCGGTAATCGGCACTCTGGCCGAACGCGAACGCCGATCCTGTCGGGCATAGCCAAAATAGGGAATCACCGCGGTTACCCGCGCCGCCGATGAACGGCGCATGGCATCGACCATGACCATCAGTTCCATCAAATTATCATTGGTCGGCTCGCAGGTCGGCTGAACAATAAATACGTCGCGGCCACGGACATTTTCCATCACCTCGGCCATCACTTCGCCGTCGCTGAACTTACCCACCAGCGCCTTGCCCAGCGGCATATTCAAACGCGCCACAATATCTTGAGCCAGTTGCGGGTTTGAATTCCCCGCAAATACCATCATGCTGTCAGCCACGACCTCTCCCGTCCGGTTTGAAACTGAATATGCGTCAATCGATGCTTTCAAAACCTGACAACCTCAATTTGGCTGGCCCTGGAGGACTCGAACCTCCAATGACAGGATCAAAACCTGTAGTGTTACCATTACACCAAGGGCCAATATTTTCTTTCCCAACGAACCGTCCAGCCGCATCAGACTTAGCTTGCGAACGAGGCCAGACAACTATTTAGCGGTGAGCGATTCATGCCCTGCGCCACAAAACCCTGCCACTGCATACTCAAACTTTTGCAGGCCGAACGCGCGGCCAACTCTGAATCAAAGGCCGCAAACACACAGGCTCCCGTCCCGGTCATTCTGGCGGGCGCATAGGCTTCAAGCGCCCTCAAGGCCGCATCCACCTCAGGATACGCTGTCCGCACCCGTGATTCACATACATTGTGTACGGCAACGCCTGCAAGAAAGTCGCGTATTGTAATCGCTGGGCAATCACGCCGCAATTGCGGATCGGAAAAAACACGGGCTGTGGAGACGTTTATCTGCGGAATCAACACCACATACCAGGGTTCGGGCAGTTTTACCGGGCTTAGCGCCTCACCCACCCCTTCCGCCCAGGCCGCCTGACCCTGCACGAAAACCGGCACGTCCGCGCCTAATTGCAAACCCAGCTGTGCCAGTTCATCCGGGCTTAAGCCTGTTCGCCAAATGGCATTCAAGGCCACCAGCGTGGTAGCCGCATCCGAACTGCCGCCACCCAGACCACCACCCAGCGGCAGCTTTTTTTCCAGCTCGATATCCGCCCCGAAGCCTGCCCCACTATGCTGCTGCAACAGCCGTGCGGCGCGCAGAATTAAATCATCGTCTTCGCTAACCCCGGGGAAATCGTAACAGCGCCGAATCTCACCATCATCCCGGGGAGAAAAACGTAACATGTCCGCATAGTTCAGAAACTGGAACACGGTCTGTAAATTATGAAAGCCATCATCCCGGCGTGAGGTGATGTGCAAAAACAGGTTGAGCTTGGCCGGAGCAGGCCAGCCGATGATGGAGGATTGAGTATTCACGCGGCTATTGAACCACAGGAAGTAAATAATATGTTGGGCTTCATTTCATTCAACCCAACCTACAGGGCAAGCTTCCACTCATTAACGACCATGCGCACTTCAACATCCTGCTGATTGTGAATAAATATTTTATCGGGCAACTGGTATCCATCGACCTGCACATAGCGTTTCATATCAACCGACCAGCCGTTCTGTTGTAGTTGCGTGAGTCGCCCCCAGGCATCCAGTTGCGGTATCAACACCGCATCAATATTCGGATCAGGCAGGCCTCGCACCCAGTAATACAGGCTGGTCACCGGCATGAAAACCCCGGTGTGCTCCAGCAACAGAGCATCCGCTTCCTGCGCATAATAGGCGCGGCCATCACTATCGTAGAGAAACACGCCCTCATTACTTCCCTGCAGGCGTACCTTGCCCATACCCAACGGGCCGGAGATCTGGATGTCATAAGTATCCACCTGCTGTTGCCAGATCACTTCCAGTTGCCAGGCATCATTTTCATTATTTGAAACTATTAGCCGAGCAGACAACTCCCAGTTTTGCAATGCGTCTAGCTGCAACTGGCGGGATTCCCAGCTTTGTTCGGGGGAGACAACGGGATCAGGCGGGGGGGGCGGTGCGCTGGCGCACCCCGCCAGCAACAACAGCAGTCCAAACAGGCGTTTCATTCCATGAAACGCTGCATCACATTACGCAGTAACTCATGCTTCGGCGCTTGTTGCAGGGCTTCATCCCAGATTTTACGCGCCGTCGCCTGATCGCCACTTACCCAGAGAACCTCACCCAGATGCGAGGCAATTTCAGGATCTGGCATTTTTTCATAGGCGCGACGCAAATAGCCCAGCGCCTTGTCATATTGACCTAGCCGATAATACGCCCAGCCCATGCTGTCCATGATAGCGGGATCACCGGGCTTGGCCGCCAGTGCTTTCTCGATATAGCCCAGACCTTCCTGCAGACGACTGGTTTTGTCTACCAGGGTATAGCCCAGCGCATTCATGCCTTCGATATTGTTCGGCTCATTTTTTAGAATGAGCTGCAAATCCTGAATCGAAATATCCAGATGGCCAATTTTTTCAGCCACCAGCGCACGCGCATACAGCAGGCGCGCATTGCCCGGCATCTGTTCCAGCGCCTGAGTGTACAGCTCAAAGGCGTCCTCGTTATCCCCGGCCTGCCCCAGTAATTCTCCTTCAGCCATATACAGGCGCAACTGGATCTCCAGATTGGGAGCATGAACCCGGCGTAGCTGGTCACGCGCTTCATCCATTTTTCCCATTCCTGCCAGCAAACTGGCAATACGAATCTGCGCATCGATATGCTGAGGGTTTTTCTTTACCCCCAGATAATGCTTGATGGCCTGCTCGGGCTGTTTTTTTATGTCGTACATCTCGCCAAGATAATAGTTGGCTTCATCAGTGCGTTTACCCAGCTTGAGTAATTTCTCGAAACTGGCCTGAGCCTCATCCAGTTTCCGCACCTGTAGTCCTAACAGGCCGATAGCATACAGGGCATCCGCATGTTCGGGTTCACGATCAAGGACTTCATTAAACTGTCGCCGCGCCTGCTCATACTGCTTTTCATCAATCAACTTACGCGCATAATACAGGCGCAACTTAATTTCATCGGGATAATCCGCCGTGGCCGTAGCCAGTTTTTTCAGCGCCTCGGCACTGTGTCCCTGCCGAATCAGGATGTTGGCCTGTAGCAGGTGAGCATCAATCCAGTCTGGTTCCAGACTCAGCGTTTTATCAATATTTATCGCAGCCTTGTCCAGCTCGCCCACCAGCAAGGCCAGATGGCTATTGGCGTAGAGTGCCGCTGAGTTCTGTTGGCGATCTGCCACCAGTTTATCCATGACCGCCATCGTCGCCTGCTTATCCTGCTCCTTGCTTAGCAGCGCAACAATCAGCATGAAACCTTTGCGCTCGGCATTTTTGCCGTTCCGCGTCGCGCTGAGGATTGTCTCAAAATGAACCAGTGCGGCATCAGATTGCCCGGTTCGCACCAACAATGCGGCAGTAACCTGATGGGCTTCCAGGTTATCCGGCTCCAGTTCAACCCAGATCTGCGATGCTTCCAGGGCACTTTTATCATCACGCGCAAACACCGCAATCCGCGCGGTACGCTCGGCAACCTGTGGATCAGGCGCGCGACGCAGGGCTTCCATATAATGCCCCACCGCCAGTTTGAACTGGCCGCGCTGACCGGCAATCTCGCCGCTCAGCAAATGGTAGAGTACCGGTGTGGTTAGAGCATTGTCAGCAATCGGGGGGGCGCTTTTGGGCTTTTCAACTTTTTTTGTCGTCTCCGGCGCACGCGGGGCTTCAGAGACCACCTTCTGGGTGCTACACCCCTGAAACAGAAGCGTGAGCAAAATCAACAGGGCGGGCATTTTTTTCAGTAACATGGCGGCTCGTTCAGGCAGTAAATGTGAAATTTTATTGTGTACCAACTATTATATGAATAATTCTAGCCAACTATAACCGAGTTTTCATATTTTGCCTTATAATAGATTTTCATACACCATAGCCACTTAATTCGCGTGGTAATTTAGCAGTAGCAAAACAGGTTCAGAGTGACTCTTTTAGCATTCGGCATTAACCATAAAACCGCCCCCGTTGATATTCGAGAGAAAGTTGCCTTTCCGCCGGATAGCATCAACGCCGCGTTACAGGACATCCTCAGTTGTGCGGCGGTCAGTGAAGCCGCGATTGTCTCAACCTGTAACCGTACCGAGCTTTATGTTGGCATCGATGATGAATCTGACCGGAGCGTGATTGAATGGTTCAGGAATTATCATAACCTCAGTGCCAAAGAGCTGGATCCCTATCTGTTTTTACACAGCGAAAATGCCGCTGTCCAGCATGTGCTGCGCGTCGCCAGTGGCCTTGACTCACTGGTGCTGGGCGAGCCGCAAATTCTTGGCCAGATCAAGGATGCCTACCAGAAAGCCAGCGCCGCGGGCGCAATTGGTCAGCAACTCAACCGCCTGTTCCAGCATACCTTCAGCGTCGCCAAACAGGTGCGCACCGAAACCGCAATTGGAGCCAGCCCCGTCTCCGTGGCCTTTGCCGCGGTCAGTCTGAGCAAGCAGATTTTTGCCGATGTTAGCGAACATACAGCCTTGCTGATCGGCGCGGGTGAAACCATCGAACTGGTTGCCCGGCATCTGCATGAACAGGGCATTAATAAAATCATTGTTGCCAATCGCACCGTCGAACGCGCGCAGGAACTGGCAAAGTTATTTGAGGGTGAAGCCATTGCCCTGGCTGACATTCCTGAACGTCTGGTCGATGCCGACATTATTATTTCCTCCACCGCCAGTCAGTTGCCCATCCTGGGTAAAGGTGCGGTCGAGCGCGCATTGAAAGGCCGCCGACACCGACCAATTTTCATGGTAGACATTGCCGTGCCCCGCGACATCGAGCCGGAAGTCAGCGAGCTTAATGATGTCTATCTCTACACTGTCGATGACCTGCATGAAGTCATCGAGGAAGGCCGACAGTCGCGTGAAGAAGCCGCCAAACAGGCCGAAGAAATTATCGAAAATCAGGTCGATCATTTTATGGGCTGGCTGCGCTCACTAGATGCAGTGGACACGATTCGCGCCTATCGTCAGCAGGCTAACCGCCTGCGTGACGAGGCTCTGCAACATGCCGAACGTCAGCTCGCCTCAGGCAAGGATGCAGAGCAAATAATGGGCGAACTGGCACGCACACTGACCAACAAACTAATCCATCAGCCTTCGGTGCAGCTGAACCGTGCGGCCTATGAAGGCCGCAACGATCTACTCTCAAAGGCAAACATTCTGTTCGGCCTCGATGACGAAGAAAATTAAATCCACATGAAAGCCTCTATTTATTCCAAGCTGGAAAGTCTGGCCGAACGGCTGGACGAAATTAATGCTCTGCTCTCCGATGCTGAAGTGATTCAGGATCAAAATCAGTTTCGGACCCTGTCACAGGAACACGCACGCATCAACCCGGTCACCGACTGCTTTCTACAATATCAGTCAAGCCTGAACACTATTCGTGACGCCGAGCAAATGCTCAACGAAGACGATGCCGAATTACAGGAAATGGCGCGCGAAGAGCTGAGCATGGCTCGCCAGCAACGCGATGAACTGGAAACACAGTTACAAATTCTGATGCTGCCATCCGATCCTAACGATGATAAAAATGTATTTCTCGAAATCCGCGCGGGCACTGGCGGTGACGAAGCCGCGTTATTTGCTGGCGATCTGTTTCGCATGTATTCCCGTTATGCCGAACAACAGCGCTGGCAACTGGAAATTATCAGTGAAAATATTGGTGAGCATGGCGGCTATCGAGAAATTATCAGCCGTATCGAAGGCCAGGGTGCTTACTCACGACTCAAATTTGAATCCGGTGCGCATCGAGTACAACGCGTGCCAGAAACCGAATCACAGGGACGCATCCACACCTCAGCCTGCACCGTGGCCATTATGCCGGAGGCCGATGAAGTCGAAGCCATCAACATCAATCCCAAAGATTTGAAAATTGATACCTTCCGCGCGTCCGGTGCCGGTGGCCAGCATGTGAACAAAACCGACTCCGCCATTCGCATCACCCATCTACCCAGCGGCGTGGTGGTGGAATGTCAGGATCAACGTTCTCAGCACAAGAACCGCGCGCAGGCCATGTCTCTGTTACAGGCACGACTGTTCAGCGCCGAACAGGAAAAACAGCAGGCCGAAGAAGCACAGACTCGACGTCAGTTAGTTGGCAGCGGTGACCGTTCCGAACGCATCCGCACCTACAATTTTCCTCAGGGTCGGATTACCGATCACCGCATCAACCTGACACTCTACAAGCTCGATGAAATTCTACAGGGCAAGTTAAATGAAATTATAAATCC